>CAIUCF010000450.1 GCA_903897565.1 uncultured Rhodospirillales bacterium
CCGCGACCCTGTTCAACCAGGCTGGCGCCCTGGTCCATGTCTACGCCGATGGCAGCATCCAGCTGAACCATGGCGGCACCGAGATGGGCCAGGGCCTCCACACCAAGGTCGCGCAGGTGGTGGCCGAGGAGTTCCAGGTCGATCTCGCCCGCATCCGCGTCACCGCGACCAACACGGCAAAGGTGCCGAACACCTCGGCGACCGCGGCCTCGTCAGGTGCCGACCTCAACGGCATGGCGGCGCAAGCCGCCGCGCGGACCATCAAGCAACGCCTCGTCGCCTTCGCCGCCGAGCGCTGGCAGGTCGCCGAGGATCAGATCTCCTTCGCCGCCAACCAGGTGCAGATCGGCAGCACCATCCTCGGCTTCGACGCCCTGGTCCGGGCCGCCTATGCGGCGCGGATATCGCTGTCCTCGACCGGGTTCTATCGCACGCCGGACATCCATTGGGACCGCGCCGCCGGCAGTGGCCGGCCGTTCTATTATTTCAGCTACGGCGCCGCCGTCGCCGAGGTCACCGTCGACACGCTCACCGGCGAGTACCGGGTCGATCGCGTCGATATCCTCCATGACGTCGGCAAATCGCTGAATCCGGCGATCGACCGCGGCCAGATCGAGGGCGGCTTCATCCAGGGTATGGGCTGGCTTACCACCGAGGAGCTGTGGTGGGACGATCGCGGCCGGCTGCGCACCCATGCCCCCAGCACCTACAAGATCCCGGTCGCCAGCGACTGCCCGCCGATCTTCAACGTCACCCTGCTGGCACCGAATGCCAACCGCGAGGCCACGATCTATCGCTCCAAGGCGGTCGGCGAGCCGCCGCTGATGCTCGCGGCCGCGGTGCTGCACGCGCTGTCCGACGCCATCGCCAGCACCCAGGATTATCGGCTTTGCCCAAGGCTCGACGCCCCGGCGACGCCGGAACGGGTGCTCGCCTGCATCGACGCGCTGCGAGCGAGCGCGGCGACGCCGTGACCGTGCCGCTCGCCCCCCTCCTGCGCGACGCGCTGGCGGGCGGAGAGCCCTGCATTTTGATCCACGTGGCCCAAACCCGCGGCTCAACCCCCCGCGAGGCCGGCGCGGCGATGCTGGTGGCGGCCAGCTGGAGCGCGGGCACGATTGGCGGCGGCCGCCTCGAACTCGACGCCATCGCGGCGGCTCGGGCAATGATCCGATCGAACGAGGCCGAACGGAGCCTCGACATCCCGCTCGGCCCGGCGACCGGGCAGTGCTGTGGCGGCCATGTCGTGCTGCGGCTGTCACGCGCGACCCGCGAGATGGCCGACGATCTCGCCGCGCGAGAAGCGGCGTCGCGCACCGCCGAGCCGGACCTCTACCTGTTCGGCGCCGGCCATGTCGGCCGCGCGCTCGCCTATGCGCTGGCGCCGCTGCCGTTCCGGATCTGCTGGATCGACCAGCGCGCGGAGGAATTCCCCGCCGTCGTTCCGCCGCGTATTGAGATCATCGTCACCGACCACCTGCTCGACCGCGTCGCCGCCGCGCCGC
>CAIUCF010000451.1 GCA_903897565.1 uncultured Rhodospirillales bacterium
CGACATAGGCGGCGGTCTGTTCGATCCGGGTGCCGGTCGGCGCCTTGACGTTGATGACGAACTGGCCGGGGTCGGTGCGTGGGAAATACGCCATCCCGATGGCCGGTGCAACGCCGCTGCAGAGCAGGCAGCCGAGCAACAGGGTGGCAAGATAACGGCGCGGGGCCCGCAGGCTGCGGCCGACCCAATGGTCATAGGCGGCAAGCAGTGCCTCGAAGCGCGCGTTGAACGATCGGTTGAACGCTGCGCCGGCTCGCCCGACCCACGAGCCTCGAGGGGCGGCGGCGCCTTGGTCGCCGGGATGGGCGAAGCCGGTATGATGGTCGTGGGCGGACACGAACCGGGCGCAGAACAGTGGGACGACGGTGAGCGCGACGATATAGGACGCCGCCAGCGACAGCACGACCGAGATGGCGAGCGCCGTGAATAGGAACTTGCTGACGCCATAGAGGAAGGTGACCGGAAAGAACACGATCGCCGTGGTCAGGGTCGCCGCCAGCACGGGCATCGCGACCTCGGCGGCGCCGCTCGCCGCCGCATCCCGTGGCGTGGCACCAATCTCCATGTGGCGATAGATGTTCTCGAGGACGACCACCGAATTGTCGATCAGCCGCGAGAATGCGAGCGCCATGCCGCCGAGAATCATCGTGTTCACGGTATCGCCGCCGAGCGCGAGCACGATGAAGCTCGCGAGCACCGAGAGCGGAATCGACAGGAACACGCCTGCCGTCGCGACGAGGCTGCCGAGGAAGATCAGGATCATCAGCCCGGTCAGCAGGAGGCCGATTGCACCCTCGTGGACGAGGTTGACGATCGCCTCCTTGACGAAGACCGATTGGTCGAAGGCGAGCTTCGCCTGCAACGCCGCGGGCACGTCGGCGAGATGGCCGAGCACCGCCTTGACGCCATCGACGATCGCGATGGTGTTCGAATCGCCGCCCTGACGCAGCACCGGCAGATAGACCGAAGGCTGGCCGTCGACCCGCACCATGTTGGTCTGAATTTGTGCGGCGTCACGGGCCTGGCCGACATCGCCGACGGTCACGATCGAGCCCTTTACCGCTTTGAGCGGGACGTCGTTGATGGCTTTGACCGAGTCAATCTGACTGTTGGTAAAGATGTTGTAGTCGACCGGGCCGACCTTCACGTCGCCCGAGGGCAGGATCAGGCTCGAATCATTGACCGAACGGACGATGTCCATCGCGCTCAGGTGGTAGGCCGCGAGCTTGATCGGATCGACATAGACCATGATCTGGCGGTACTTGCCGCCGAAGGGCTGCGGCACCGATGCGCCCGGAACATTGGCGACCTGATTGCGGACCTGATACTGCGCGAGGTCGTGGAGCGCCGCCTGGTCGAGCCCTGGCGCCTTTAGCGTAATGAGACAGACCGGGAGGCTGGAGGCGTCGAATTTCAGCACCACGGGCGGCAGCGTGCCGGGCGGCAGCCGGCGAAGATCGGCCATCGCGAGGTTCGAGATCGTAGTGACGGCGGCGTTGGGGTCCTGGCCGGGCTGGAAATAGACCTTGATCAGGCTAACGCCGGGGAGCGAAGAGGATTCGATGTGGTCGATGCCGCTGCCCATCGTGAAGAAGCGCTCGAAGCGCCCGGTGATGTCGTTCTCGATCTCCTCCGCCGGCATGCCGGGATAGAAGGTGGCGACGACGACGACGGGGATGCGCACTTCCGGGAACAGGTCGACCGGCATGCGGATCAGGCTGGTGATCCCGACGACACAGACCATGAGGCAGGCAACGATGATGAAATAGGGATAAGCGAGGGCGAAACGAGACATAGGCTCGGCTACTCCGCGGCCAAGACTGGATTGACCGGCTTTGGCGCAACCGTCATTCCGGGTGAGAAGACGGCATTGCTGCCGAATAAGACCTTTTCTCCAGGGGCTAGGCCCTCGGTGATTTCCGCCCAATCCGCGGTCTCGATCCCCAGCTTTACCGGACGCTGCACCAGCACGTTGCGCGGCGTGACGACCCAGACCGATGGCGTGGCTCCGCCGCCCAGGGACTGCAGCGGCACTGCCACCACCCCCTTTCTACTGGCGACCTCGATATCGACCCAGGCATACATTCCCGGCTTGATGCGGAGATCGGGATTGTCCAGGTCGACCTCGATATGCATCGTCCGGGTATCGTCGGCGACCCGATCGGAGAGGCGCGCAATCCGCGATGGGATCGCCTCGCCCGTCGCCTGCAAGCGGACGCGGACCGGCGTGCCGACGGTGATATCGGGGACCAGTGATTCCGGAACCTCAACGCCAAGCCGCAGGCGATAATTGTCGGAGAGCTGGACGATCGGCATCGTCTGCGCCTGGGACGAGGTCCCGGCCTGGATCAGGGCGCCAGGATCGGCGTAGCGCTCGGTGATGACGCCATCGAATGGCGCGATAATCCGGTCGTAGGCCGCAAGCGCGTTCTCGCGGTCATGCTCGGCCTTGGCCGATTGGTAGTCGGCCTGGGCTCGGTCGATCTGTTCCTGCGCCAGGAGTCCCGGTTCCGCTTTGGCGACGGCGAGAAGGCGGTCATAATTGAGCTTGGCGATGCCGAACCGAGCCTCGGCCCGCGCCAGGTCATCCTGCTGCTCGGGGACCTCCAGGGTGGCGAGTACCGCGCCGCGCACCACGCGATCGCCGTAATCGACCGCGATCGATTTCAGATACCCCGCGACCTTGGCGTAGACCTTGACCTCCTGGTAGGGCCGCAATTCCGCGGTCAGGGTCTCGGTCCTGGCGAGATCGCGTCGAGAGACTATGGTGACGGCAGCCGGAGGCGGGTTCGTTTGCGTGACGTTGTTATTGGCACCGGCGACCGGGATGACGGCCCGAATGGTTACGGCGGCAAGGATCCCGACGGCGATTCCACCTGCGATACGACGCAACACG
>CAIUCF010000452.1 GCA_903897565.1 uncultured Rhodospirillales bacterium
AGACGAAGCGGACCGAGCAGCCGCCGATGCCGCCGATCGAAACCCGGAAATTGTCGCCGGCCTGGACCGCGACGAGCGGCACCAGCGAGCCGGAGAGAATGATCTCGCCGGCCTTGAGCGGGATGCCGAGGGCGCCCAAGGTATTGGCGAGCCAGCACATGGCGTTGACCGGGCTGCCGAGCACCGCAGCGCCGGCGCCGGTCACCGAAACGTCACCGTTGCGCTCCATCACCAGGCCGGCCAGCGACAGGTCGAGCTTGCGCGGATCGACCAGGCGGTCGCCGAGCACGAGCACGCCGCAGGAGGCGTTATCGGCGACGGTGTCGATAATGCCGATCTTCCAGTCGGCGATCCGGGAATCGACGATTTCCATGCAGGGCAGCACGCCCTCGGTGGCGCGCAGGATATCGGCGCCCGTCAGGCCGGGGCCCATCAGGTCGCGCTTCAGCAGGAAGGCGATCTCGCCCTCGGCCTTGGGCTGGATCAGCCGCGACATCGGCACCGCCTCGCCGTCGCTGAACACCATGCTGTCGAGCAGCAGGCCGAAATCGGGCTGGGCGACGTCGAGCATCGCCTGCACCGCCTTCGAGGTCGCGCCGACCTTCTTGCCGATGACGCGATGGCCGGCATTGATGCGATGGCTCAGCATCCGCTCCTGGATGCGGTAGGCATCGGGCAAGGTCAGGTTATGGCCGCGCTTGGAGATCGGCGACACGGTCGTCCGCGTCTCCAGCGCATTGTGCAACTCGTCGCCGATGGCGGCGATCAGGGCGTCGTTCGACATGTTGTTTCCTTACGTAAAGTCCTCCCCCTTGAGGGGGGGAGGATTTAGGTGGGGGTGATCTTTCGGCGGGGCGAGGTCATCGTCGAATAGACTCGATTCGTCGGCGACATCACCCCCACCCCTGCCCTCCCCCCCTCGAGGGGGAGGGGGTTGTCCCCATTACAGCTTGATGCAGACGTTCTTGAGCTCGGTGTAGAACTCCAGCGAATGCACGCCGCCCTCGCGGCCGATGCCCGACTGCTTGGAGCCGCCGAACGCGGTGCGGAGATCGCGCAGGAACCAGGAATTGACCCAGACGATGCCGGTTTCCAACGCCGCGGCGACGCGATGGGCGCGCGACAGGTTGGTCGTCCACACGGTCGCGGTCAGCCCGTAGCGATTGTTGTTGGCGCGCTCGATGACTTCTTCCTCGCTGTCGAACGGCATGATCAGCACGCAGGGGCCGAAGATCTCCTCCCGCGCGATCGTCGAATCGTCGCCGAGACCCGTCCAGACGGTCGGCTGTACCCACGAGCCTTCGGCCAGTTCGCCCGCCATCTGCGGCACGCCGCCGCCGGTCACGACCGTAGCCCCTTCCTCGACCGCCTTGCGGTAGTAGGAGAGCACCTTCTCGCGATGCTCCTGGCTGATCAGCGGCCCCATCGTCGTCGTCGATTCGGCGGGATGACCCATCTTGATCTTCTCGGCGGCGGCCTTCATGCGCTCGACCACCTTCTCGAAGATCGGACGCTCGACCAGCAGCCGCTCGGTGCCGAGACAGACCTGCCCGGTGTTGAGGAAGCAGGAGCGCGACGTGCCCTCGATCACGGCGTCGAGATCGGCATCGGCGAAGATGATGCCGGCATTCTTGCCGCCCATCTCCATCGACACCGGGCGGAGGCCGACGGCGGCCGCCTTCATGATCACCGAGCCCGTCCGGGTCTCGCCGGTGAAGGTGATAGCGTCGACGTCTTCATGGGAGGTGACGAACTCGCCGGCCGAATTCGGGCCGAAGCCATGGACGACGTTGTAGACGCCGGGCGGGATCCCGACCGCGTTCATGCATTCGCCGAGCAGGGTCGCGGTCGCCGGGGTCTCCTCCGACGGCTTGACGACCACGGTATTGCCGCAAGCCAGCGCCGGGGCGACCTTCCAGGTCATCAGCAGGAACGGCATGTTCCACGGGCAGATGACGCCGACGACGCCGACCGGGCGGCGCAGCGCGTAGTTGATGGCGCCGGCGCCGTCGGGCGTCGTGGTCTGGAAGAACTCCGTCGGCACCGTCTTGATGACGTCGGCGAACACCTTGAAGTTGGCGGCGCCGCGCGGGATCGCGACATGGCGGATCAGGTGCAGCGGAATGCCGGTGTCCTGCTGCTCGGCGATCGCGAAATCCTCGAAGCGGCGGGTGATCTCGTCGGCCAGCGCATAGAGCAGCTCGAGCCGCTTCTCGATCGTGTACTTGCCCCACGGGCCCTTGAGCGCGGCCTTGGCGGCAGCGACGGCGGCGTCGACCTCGGCCTTGCCGGCTTCGGCGACCTGGCCGATCACCTTGTTGTCATAGGGCGACCGCTTGTCGAAATGCGATCCGGTATCGACATAGCGACCGTCGATGAAATTCTGGAAGATTTTGGCCATTTTCGTGCTCCGGAATTCTGAATTATTGCCTGTCAGGTCACGACCGTCAGGAATGTCTCATGCAGCTTCTGCTGCGGATAGTCCAGACCGCGACCGAGATCGTCGATGGTCCAGCGGATCGGCTGCCAGTCGGGATAGGGATCGTAGGAGCCGGAGAAGGTCTCGAAGCGGTTGCCCGACGGGTCCCAGGCATAGATCGTGCAGCCGCGGGTGATGCCGTGGCGGGTCGGGCCGATATCGATCGGCACATGGTTCATGCCCATGATGTCGCCGGCGCGCAGCACCTTCTCCCAGCTCTCGATGCGGTAGGAGATATGATGCAGCTTGCCCGGCTCGGGGAAGCGGCCGAAGGCGATGTCATGGCACTTGTTGGAGCAGGACAGGAACATCACCGCCATGGTGGTGCCGTCCTCGAGATAGGCCGCCTCGCTGAGGCGGAAACCGAGTACCTTGGTGAACAGCTCTAGATTGCCCTCGAGATCGGGGCCATAGAGCAGGGCGTGATCCATCCGCACCGGCGCGATGCCGCGCTCGGCTTCGTTGGTCCAGGGCGACGGGTTGAGCAGGCGTTCGGGATCGACGAGATGCTCCTTCTCGGCGAAGAGATCGAAGACATGACCGGTCGGCGCGGTAAAGCGAACGCGCTCGCCCGTGCCGAGCAACTCGCCCGCGGGGATGCGCTGCACCGGCACGCCGAATTTCTCGAGATCGATCTCGAACTGGTCGAGCGTGGCCACGTCGAGGACGCGGAAGGCGAAATGGTCGATACCGGCGGTATCGGCCTGGCGCAGCACGAGGCAGAACAGGTCGCGCTCATCCCAGGCCTTGAAATAGACGCGGCCCTCGGCATCGCGGCCGGTTTCGATCAGGCCGAGAATGGTACCGTAGTGGTGCACCGCCTTGTCCATGTCGAGCACGCGGATCTGGGCATGGGCGGGCCGGGTAATTCCTGTGAGCGCCATCGAATCGTCTCCCGTCTTCTCTAATTCTTGTCAGGCCGGCGGGATCGCCGCGCCGTCATCCTTGGTCTTGGTCTGCTCGGGGAAGGCGCGGTTGATCTGGCCGATGACCCTGATCTCCAGCGCCGATTTCGGCCGGATGCAGCAGGCCAGGACCCGATCTTCCGCCTCGTCCTCGACCGAGACATGGGCGCGGCTCATCTTGGCGCGCTCATACTCCCCCGAAACCACTTCGATCTTGCACACCCCGCAGCCGCCGCTGCGGCAGCCGAGCGGAATGCCCTTGCGGCCGAGCTGCGCCATGCCGTGCAGCACCGACATCGTCTCTGGACAGGGGAACTCGATATCGGTGCCGACAATCGAAATCCGATGCCGCTGCGTCACTGCCACGCGACAAGCCTCCCCAGGTGCCGTTTTCGTTGGCCCAAGTTAGGGAGGCGGTCGATGATACGTCAAATACTGTTGTATGGCGCTGGCGATACCTAATCGGTATGCGTGAAGCGACGCCCGTCAGGCTTCCTCGCGACCCGGCGCAGGCCCGGTAGACCTAGATGATGGCTGCGATCCGCTCATAAGATGCTATGACGGGAACGAGCGCCGTACACCACCGCCGGACCCGCGATGCCCGCACACGACCACAGCCGCGACGATCACCACGATCACGATTACGATCATTCCCATCACCATGGTCACGATCATGGCGGCCATCATCACGCCCCGGCGAGTTTCGGCCGCGCCTTCGCCATCGGCATCACCCTGAACCTCGCCTATGTCGGCGCCGAGGCCTTCTACGGCGTCATCGCCCATTCATTGGCCCTGCTCGCCGATGCCGGTCACAACCTCGGCGACGTGCTGGGTTTGGCGACCGCCTGGACCGCGGCCCATCTCGGCAAGCGCCTGCCGTCGAGCCGTTTCACCTACGGGCTCGGCCGCACCTCGGTGATGGCGGCGCTCGGCAACGCCGTGGCGCTGCTGGTCATCACCGGCGGCATCGCCAGCGAGTCGATCCGCCGCCTGATGGAGCCGGAGCCGACAGGCGGCGTCACCATCATGGTCGTCGCCGCGGTGGGCATTCTCGTCAACGGCATCACCGCGCTGCTGTTCATGGCCGGCAGCAAGGGCGACCTCAATATCCGCGGCGCCTTCCTGCATATGGCATCGGACGCGCTGGTCTCGCTCGGCGTCGTCGTCTCGGGCGCGATCATTCGCTACACAGGCTGGTACTGGCTCGATCCGGCGGTCAGCCTCGTCGTCAGCGGCGTCATCGTCGCCGGCACCTGGTCGCTGTTGCGCGATTCCGTGAAGCTCTCACTCGACGCGGTGCCGCCGGGCGTCGACCGCGGCGCGGTCCAGCGCTACCTGGCGGCGCTGCCGCAGGTGATCGAGGTCCACGACCTCCATATCTGGGGCCTCAGCACCACCGAGATCGCGCTGACTGCCCATCTCATCTGCGACGATGTCCGCGCCGGCGAGGCCCTGCTGCCGGAGATCTGCGCCGAAATCCGCGAAGATTTCGGCATCGGCCACGTCACCATCCAGATCGAGACACCCGCGGTCGCCGGCCTCTGCGCGCTACGGCCGGACGACGTGGTCTAGTCCGGCGACGCGCCCTCTTTCTGCTTCAGCCGATAGGCGACCTGGGCGCGGCTGATGCCGAGCATGCGGCTGGCTTCGGTCAGGTTGCCGTTGCTGCGCGCGACCGCCAACTCGACCAGCGACGTCTCGACATCCCCGAAGGCCACGCCCTCGTCGAGGATGCGCTGCGCGATCGGCCGTGAGGCCGATTCCTCGACCGGGCCGCCGATATGGCCGTCGGCCTTCATGCGCAGGAACTGGCTCATGAAGCTCGGCGCGTGGGAGAACAAATGGCTGATGTCGAGCGCGTGGTCGTCATCGGCGAGGATCACCGCACGCTCGACCATGTTCTCCAACTCGCGGATATTGCCGGGATAGTTGTAGCGCAGCAGCGCGTCGACCGCGCGCTCGGTGAAGCCGGTGATGCGGCGGCCGTGCAGCGCGGCGAAATGCTTGAGGAAATGCGCCATCAGCACCGGGATATCGTCGCGCCGCTCGCGCAGCGGCGGGATTTGGATCGGGAAGACGTTGAGGCGGAAATATAGATCCTCGCGGAACTCGCCATTGGCGACGAGACCCGCGAGATCCTCGTTGGTGGCGGCGATCACCCGGACATCGACTTTCCGCGGCTGCATGTCGCCCACCCGCTCGATCTCCTTATCCTGAAGGGCGCGCAGGAACTTGGCCTGGGCCGGCAGGCTCAAGGTGCCGACCTCGTCGAGGAACAACGTCCCGCCATCGGCATGCTCGAAGCGCCCGGCCCGCGAGGCGACTGCGCCGGTGAAGGCGCCCTTCTGCACGCCGAACAATTCCGATTCCACGAGGGTTTCGGGGATCGCTGCGCAGTTCACGGCGACGAATTTCTGTGTCCCCCGCGCCGAGAGCTTGTGCAGGGCGCGGGCGAACATGCCCTTGCCGACCCCGGTCTCGCCGAGGAACAGCACCGCCGCGTTGGTTTTCGCGACCTTCTCCAGCATCGTGCAGACGGTGAGGAAGCCCGAGGAGACGCCGATCAGCCCACCCTTCTCACGTGAAGAATGGGCGCAATCCGATCCGTGCATCGCGATGGAGGGACCATGGCCCGGGTGATCGACATCGTCGCGTTCGATGGTCGCATCGTCCCATTCCTCGATCGGCCGACCGACGATCCGGCAGAACGGCGAGCCCATGCCGCTGCACTCGACCTCACGGAAATAAATCCGTCGGCCCATGAAGGCAGTGCAATAGCCCGAGGCGTAGCCGAGCTGCATCCAGCACACCGGGTCGGCGGCCAGCCCATAGGCGGCGATATGGGCGTCGACCTCGGCGCAATCGTCCCAGCGAAATTCGGCCTCGAACTTGCCGCGGGCGACATCGATCTCCACTACCAGCGGCCGCGCCCGTGTCATCCCCTCGAGCCCGTGGAGCAGCGGACCGGTCATGAAGGCGTGGAGCGAATCGTCATGCGGCCGCATCCGCAGCGCGATCGCGGCGTCCGCGGTCCCGGAACTGTAGCCGATCCGGCTCAGCAGGGCGCGGGCGGCGGCAAAGCCCAGAGTATCGACCAGCTGCCGCCGCATCGTCACCAGCGCCGCCAGGTGCATCATCACCATGCGCTGGTCGTCGAGCCAGATGCGGCCATCCTCGGGGGCGAAGCGCAGCAGCTTCAGGATATCCTGGATACCGGCCGGGTACTCGCCGCCCGCGCCCTCCCAGGGAAACACCCGGGTCTTCTCGATACTGACCGACCGCTTCTTCATGGCGTGCTCCGGGCGCGACGACGTTTCCCATTTCCGTCATTCCGGCGAAAGCCGGAATCCAGCAAGAGCCGCGTCCGCGGCGACACGGCTTGTTTCCGCGCTACCGCGCGTAACGTCTGGATCCCGGCTTTCGCCGGGATGACGGAGAACTTGGGGTCAAGAGACCGCAAATTTTCGTAAGCCGCAATCATCTGATTTAAGAAAAATCGCAAGGCTTCGGCGACGCAGCAGAGATTGCTGCGGGCCAATATCGACGGCCCCGACAGCGATACCGCGGGATAAGTAATTGTCCTGACTTGTTTCTTCGCTGTCGAAATGATTTTTCTTTCGTCAGACCAATGCTTGGCACAGGCGTTGCTATTCACTCGCCAACGCCTCGAGACACCGTGCGCGGCCATGCCGCCGCTCGGCCAAGTGTCGGGAAAAAGCACAGGGCAGGGAATCGCTGGAATGGCCACGACCATCGCGAACGACACCAATGCGGCGCGCCACTACGTCCGGATCACCGGGCGGCGCGGTCGCTTCATCGAGTTCGACTACTCGATCGGATCGCCGGAACTCGCCGTCGAGCTGATCATGCCCGAGAAGGCCTTCGCCGAATTCTGCGCCGAGCATCACGCGGTGCAGTTGACGCCCGAGGAATGCGCCCAGATCGACCGCGAGCGCGCCGAATGGCGCCGCAAGCAGGTCGATACCGGCGACGACTGAACCGACCGCTTCCGCCCAACTTCAATTCTCTCCCGTAACCCGTACCAGGAGACTAGACCGTGCATATCGACATCAAAGCCGCCTCGCTCCAGCAGAAGCGGCAGGCCTACAAGCATCTGGCCAAGCGCTTCGGCGAGGACCGCCCGGCCTCGCGCTACGAGGAAGGCACCCTCGACCTCGCGCCGGAAGCCAATTTCCATTACCGCCCGCTCTGGGATGCCGATCACGAGCTCTACGACAAGACGCGCAGCAAGATCACGATGAAGGACTGGTACGCGCTGCGCGACCCGCGCCAGTTCTATTACGCCAACTACAACATCACGCGCGCCGGCCAGATCGAATCGGTCGAGCATAATTTCGACATGGTCGAAAAGCGCGGCATGCTGACCGCGATCCCGGCCGAATGGGTCGAACGGATCACCTTCTACCTGCTGCCGCTGCGCCACTACGAGTGGGGCGCGAACATGAACAACTGCCAGATCACGGCGCTCGGCCATGGCACGGCGTTGACCGCGCCGACCTGCTTCGCCATGGGCGACCGCCTCGGCATCGCCCAGCTGATCGGCCGCATCGGCTTGGCGCTCGCGAGCAACAACGAGACCGCGCTCAACGCCGCCAAGGATGCCTGGGTCAACCACCCGGACTGGCAGGGCGTGCGCAAGATGGTCGAGGATTCGCTGGTCCTCGAAGATCCGATGGAGCTGTTCCTGGCCCAGAACCTCGCCCTCGACGGCATCGTCTACCCGCTGGTCTACGGCGCGTTCTCCCGCGAGAGCGACCGCCGCGGCGGCGCCGCCATCTCCTTCCTCTGCTCGTTCATGAACGAGTGGTACGAAGAGACCGGCAAATGGGTCGACGCCGTCATCAAGGTCGCCGCCGCCGAGAACGACGAGAACAAGGCGCTGCTGAAGTCCTGGTTCGCGATCTGGGAAGCCCGCGCCGTCGCCGCTTTCAAGCCGCTCAGCGTCGCGGTGCTCGGCGCCGAAGCCGGGGCCCAGGCGATCGCCGATGTCGAAGCGACCCTCAAGGCGCGGGCCGCCAAGCTCGGCATCGCCTGAAGCCGTCATCCAAAGGATCATCAAATGAGCAATGTCTCCATCACCCTCTACAACAACGACGAATCACGCGGGTTGATCGCGGCGATCCTCAAGGACAACCCGGCCTCCACCACCATGCGGATGCCCGGCGTCGTCAAGATCGACTGCCCGAACAAGCTCACGATCCTGCGCGAGACCGTCGAGAACGAACTCGGCCGTCCCTGGGACGTCCAGCAGCTGCATATGTCGTTGGTCTCGCTGTCGGGCATGGTCGACGAAGACGACGACTACTTCACCATCGCCTGGAATCATTGAGTTAGGAGCCCGGAATCATGAGCGTCACCGCCCCGAAGAAACTGAGCCTCAAGGAACGCTACCGCATCCTGACCCGTGGTCTCGACTGGACCCCGACCTATCAGGAGCCGGCCAAGATCTTCCCCCATGCCGAGTTCGAAGGCATCAAGATCCGCGACTGGGACGGCTTCGTCGACCCGTTCCGCCTGACCATGGACAGCTACTGGAAGTACCAGGCCGAGAAGGAGCGCAAGCTCTACGCCGTGCTCGACAGCTTCCAGCAGAACAACGGCCAGACCGCGATCACCGACGGCCGCTACGTCAATGTGCTGAAGATCTTCCTGACCGCCATCACCCCCGGCGAATACCAGGCGCATCGCGGCTTCGCCATGCTCGGCCGCCAGGTCCCGAACGTCGGCCTGCGCATCGCCGCGCAGATGCAGTCGCTCGACGAGCTGCGCCACGCCCAGACGCAGATCCACAGCTGCAGCCACTACAACAAGTATTTCGACGGGCTGCACTCCTTCTCCTACCAGCATGACCGCGTCTGGTACCTGTCGGTGGTGAAGTCGTTCTTCGACGATGCCCGCACCTCGGGTCCGTTCGAGTTCCTGATCGCGATCGGCTTCTCGTTCGAATATGTGCTGACCAACCTGCTGTTCGTGCCGTTCATGTCGGGCGCCGCCTATAACGGCGATCTCTCGACCGTGACCTTCGGCTTCTCGGCGCAGTCGGATGAATCGCGCCACATGACCCTCGGGCTCGAGGCCATCAAGTTCATCCTCGAGCAGCACGAGGACAACGCCGCGATCGTGCAGAAGTGGATCGACAAGTGGTTCTGGCGCGGCTACCGCATCCTCGCCATCCTGGCGATGATGATGGACTATATGCTGCCCAAGCGGATCATGCCGTGGAAGGACGCCTGGGACATCTATTTCAACGAGGCCGGCGGCGCCCTGTTCGGCGATCTCGCCCGCTACGGCATCAAGATGCCCAACACCGCCGAAGTCGCCAACAAGGAGGCCTTCCGCCTCTCGACCGAGACCATGCTGACCTTCTACCAGATGGGCCACGCCTCGGGCTTCCATTCCTGGCTGCCGTCGGAAGACGAGCTGAAATGGCTCGCCGAAGCCTATGGTCCGGAGTGGGAGCGGCTCTACCTGCCGCGCTTCAAGTATTTCCGCGAGCTGGAAGCCAAGGGCGAGCATTACTACAACCCGTCGCTGCCGCAGCTCTGCCAGGTCTGCCAGATTCCGATGTTCTTCACCGAGCCGGATGATCCGACCAAGATCTGCTTTCGCGACACCGTCTACAACGGCGACCGCTATCACTTCTGCTCCGACGGCTGTCAGCACATCTTCGAGGGCGAGCCCGAGAAGTATGTCCAGGCCTGGCTGCCGGTGCATCAGGTGATGCAGGGGAATTGCGGCGGCGCCACCATCGACGAGATCCGCAAATACTGGCGGGTCGAGGACGGCGAGGACAATTACGACTATGTCGGCTCGCCCGACGAAACCATGTGGAAAAGCTGGCAGGCCGATCGCCTCAAGGTCGGCAGCTAAGCCTGTCTCTCCCCCTCCCCCGTCAAGGGGGAGGACTTGAAACCGTTCGATACAGGGATTCCATCATGCCCGTTCAAGCACTCAAGCCCGGCTACAAGGGCGAAGTCAAAGACGCCCAGGCCAATTTCCATGGCAACCAGCTGGTCTATCTCCACTGGGCCGATCATCTGATCATGGCCTTCCCGATCGCGCTGCCGCTGCCGCCGAACACGCCGTTCCGCGCCCTGATCACGGACATCGCGCCCAATGCCTTCGCGATGCACCCGGAATTCAAGAAGATCGACTGGAGCAAGGTCACCTGGCAGCTCGATCGCAAGCCGTTTACGCCCGATCTCGACAAGACTCTCGCCGAGAACGGTGTCGGCCATAAATCCGCGCTCGTCTTCACCGCCCCCGGCCTGATGGGCCTGGCCGGGGTGAGCGCGTAGGGCTCGCCCTTTCTTATTCCGTCATCCCGGCGAAAGCCGGGATCCATCGGG
>CAIUCF010000453.1 GCA_903897565.1 uncultured Rhodospirillales bacterium
CTCGACGCAGACGATCTTCAGCTTGGGGTGGCGCTCGAACACCGCGCCGAAGATCAGGGTACCCATGACGTCCTGGCAGCCGCGGATGATGGTCATGAAGCCGTTGAGCTTCGGCCCGCGGGTGAGGCCGAACGCGCCCTTGCCGCTGACGCCGTCGCGCGAGGTCAGGATGTGGAAGGAGAGCGGCAGGCCGAGCTCGACGGCGGCGGCCCAGAACTCGTCATAGATCGGGCTGTCATAGTCCTCCATCTCGGGAAAGCCGGGCATCATCACGCCGAGCAGGCCCATCTGCTTGATCCGGCGCAGATCCTCGATGCCCTCTTTCGGTGAGCGCATCGTGGTCTGGCCGCAGCCGAGCAGGCGCTCGCGGTTGCTGTCGCAGAACTCGGCGATCCACAGATTATAGGCGTCGAAGCAGGCCTTCTTGTAGTCGGCGTCCGGGTGATTGCACAGCAGCATGCCGACGCTCGGATAGATGACTTCGGCATAGATGCCGTCGCGATCCTGGTCGGATATCCGCGCGACCGGATCCCAGCCGCCGCGATGCAGATCCTCGAACCGCGCCTTGACGGCGGCCTGGCCGAGTTCTTCAGCGGTCTTGCCGGCCGCGGCGATCAGGCCCATCGGCACGGTGTCGCTCATGCCGTCGATCATATAGGTATCGCCGCGCTCCTGCGTGAACACCACGTGCGGGGCGCGGTCCAGGTACTTGCGATCGATGCGGTCGATATAGGTGCCCGGCGGCTCCATGACGTGGGAATCGGCGGAAATGATCGATTTCTTGATGATGGAATTGGTCGCGCTCATGCGTCGTTCTCCCGGCTGCGTTGCCCGCGGCTCTTTATCGACAGTGAACTCCGGTGAAACGCTACAGGAGAGCTGAGGGCGCGGCAACCGGGCGAGTGGCCAGTCCGACAATTCTACGCTTCCGGTTGTCCGCGGTTCGAAGGACACTAGCTTTGGCTGGAGCGATTCTGTTGAGGGGCGGCGTTCATGAGTGCTGGGGCGATGTTGAGCGATATCGAGATTTCCCGGAACACGCCGCTGCGGCCGATCGAGGAGATCGCGGCGGCGCTCGATATTCCGGCCGCGGCTGTCTATCGCTACGGCCCCTTCAAGGCCAAGCTCGAAGCCGGTTTCGTCGCCGAGGCACGCGCCAGGCCGCACGGGCGGTGGGTGCTGGTCACGGCGATCAGCCCGACGCCGGCCGGCGAGGGCAAGACCACGACCACGATCGGGCTCGGCGACGCAATGTCGCTTCTGGGGAAGCGGGTGATGATCTGCCTGCGCGAGCCCAGCCTCGGGCCATGCTTCGGCACCAAGGGCGGCGCGACCGGCGGCGGCCGGGCGCAGATCGCGCCGATGGACGAGATCAACCTGCATTTCACCGGCGATCTCCACGCCATCTCGGCGGCGACCAATCTGCTCGCGGCAATGATCGACAATCATCTCTATTGGGGCAACGCCCTCAACATCGATCCGCGCAAGATCGTGTGGCGCCGCGCCCTCGACCTCAACGAGCGGGCGCTGCGCCGGGTCGTGCTCGGCCTCGATGACGGCACCGTGCGCGAAGCCGCCTTCGACATCACGGCGGCGAGCGAGACCATGGCGATCTTCTGCCTCGCCCGCGATCTCGCCGAGTTGGAAGCGCGGCTCGGCCGCATCATCGTCGCCGAGACCCGCGACAAGAAACCGGTGACGGCCGCCGATCTCGGCGCCGCCGGGCCGATGACGGTGCTGCTGAAAGACGCGCTGCAGCCCAACCTGGTGCAGACCCTGGAGCATACCCCGGCGCTGGTCCATGGCGGTCCCTTCGCCAATATCGCCCATGGCTGCAATTCGCTGATCGCGACCGAGACCGGGCTCGGGCTCGCCGATTGGGTGGTGACGGAGGCTGGGTTCGGCGCGGATCTCGGCGCCGAGAAATTCCTCGACATCAAGTGCCGGATCGGCGGGCTGACGCCCGAGGCCGTGGTGCTGGTCGCCACCATTCGCGCGCTCAAGATGCATGGTGGTATCGCCCGCGGCGATCTCGGCCGCGAGGACGCCGCGGCGGTCGCGCGCGGCGCCGCCAATCTCGTCCGCCACGTCGAAAATCTGCGCAAATTCGGCCTGCCGGTCGTGGTCGCGCTCAACGCCTTCACCGGCGACAGCGCCGCCGAGTTTGCGGTGGTCGAGGGAATCTGCGCCGGGCTCGGCGTCGAGGTCCATGTCTGCGGCCACTGGGCCGAAGGCGGGCAGGGCGCGGTCGACCTGGCGAACGCCGTCGTTCGCCTGGTCGAAGGCGGTAGCGCCCGCTTCAAGCCGTTCTATGGCGACGCGCTATCGCTTGCGGCGAAGATCGAGACCATCGCCACCGAGCTCTACGGCGCCGCCGGGGTGCGCTACAGCCCGGGCGCGGCCAAGCGGCTGGCGCAGATCGAGGCGGCGGGCTACGGCCACCTACCGGTCTGCATCGCCAAGACGCAGTACAGTTTCTCGACGGATGCGACGGCCGTCGGCGCGCCGAGCGGGCATACGGTCGAAATCGGCGAAGTCAGGCTATCGGCCGGGGCCGGCTTCGTCGTCGCGCTGGCGGGGGAGATTCGGACGATGCCCGGCTTGCCGCGCCGACCCGCCGCCGAGGGCATGGGCGTCGACGCCGAGGGCCGGATCTTCGGGTTGAGCTGAGCCAAGTTAAAGTCCTCCCCCTTGAGGGGGGAGGATTTAGGTGGGGGCGATCTCGCCGTCGCACGACCGCCAGACAGCGAATTTCCGGAAACATCACCCCCACCCAACCCACCCCCCTCAAGGGGGAGGGCTAAGATCGAGTGGCATTCCGGTGAGGGTGAACTGCCGTGCGATCGGGTGATGGTGCAGCCGATGCCGGATCGCCGCGACGCCGAGACCGAGGCCGATCGGCACGCCGATGAAATAGGGTAGGCCCAGCAGATGCGCGGGGACCGCGACGCTGGCGCAGACCAGCGTCCCGGCGCCGAGATGGGTCAGCAAATAAAGGAAGCGCCCGGGCAGCCCCGGGAAGCGCATCACCCAGAGCAGAGCCTCGCATTCGAACGTCTCGGCGCTCTCGATCTCCTCGTTCAGGATTCCGAGATACTTCCAGGCGCTGGCCACGACCAGCAGGGCGATGCCGCCGACCGGCCAGCGGTAGCCATGATGCCAGAGCGCCACGATGGCCCAGCCGAGACCGCCATAGATGATCACCGCCACGCCCGCCGCCAGCCAGAAGGCGTAGGGGCGGAGCACGAAGGCGGTGACGAAGTTCATCCCCGGCGTCCGCTAGAGATCGCCGCGGCTACTTCTTGTCGGCGTCGGCGGCGACCTGGATGCGGGTGATCTTGTCCGGATCCGCGACCGTGCCGTTGTCCTCCTCGGAGCCGGCCTTGATCTTGTCGACGAACTCCATGCCGGAGACGACCTGACCCCACACCGTGTACTGGCCGTCGAGCGAGCCGCCATCGGCGAACATGATGAAGAACTGGCTGTCGGCGGAGTCCGGATCGCTGGCGCGGGCCATGCCGACCGTGCCGCGGGCGAAATGGGCGCTCGAGAACTCCGCCTTGATGTTCTGGCCCGAGCCGCCGGTGCCGTTGCCCAAGGGGTCGCCGGTCTGCGCCATGAAGCCCGGGATCACGCGATGGAACTTGAGGCCGTCATAGAATTTCTGCCGGACCAGCTGCTTGATGCGGGCGACATGATTGGGCGCCAGATCCGGGCGCATCTGGATCACGACGCGACCATAGGGAATATCGAGATAGAGGGTGTTCTCCGGATCCGGGGTCGCTGCCAAGGTCGGGGAGGCATTGACGGCGAACAGCGCGACGGCAGCGAAGAACAGGGTTCTGAGCAAGGCTTTCATGATCGATCCATGGGTTCGGGATGGATGGGATGCTTGGTGTCAGGGCAGGGGCTTGGTCGGGGCCACTGCAACCGAGGCCGCGTCGAGGCGTTGCCTGACGGTGCGGATCAGGTCGGTCTTGAGGGCGTCCATGTCGCTTGCCAGCGTCCAGACGGCGAGGGTCAGGGCCACGGCGCCATCGGGGTCCTGATCAAGCGCGACGCCTGGCGCCGGCGCGGTCAGGGCGCGCTTGTCGGCAGCCGCGACGTCGTGAGCGATCGACAAGGCGGTATCGAGATCGCCGCCGCCGGCCAGCCGAAAGCGAAGCGACAGGACCCGTTCGGCGTAGATGCTATAATTCTTGACCGGATGACCCCACACGGCGCTGTTGGGGACGGTGATCTGGACATTGTCGCCGGTCACGACCTCGGTGGTGAACAAGGAGAGCTCCTTGACCGTGCCCGCGATGCCGCCGACTTCGACCGCGTGGCCGACCCGGAACGGCCGGAACAACAGCAGCATCACCCCGGCGGCGACGTTCGACAGGGTGCCTTGAAGCGCAAGGCCGACCGCCAGGCCGGCGGCGCCGAGCACCGCGAGCAGGCTGGTGGTCTGGATCCCGAACTGCGCCAAGACCGACAGCACGGTGAGGGTCAGGATCAGATAGCGGGCAATACTGCCGAAGAAGCTCTTCAGCATCGCGTCGACATTGGGTGCGCGGTCGAGCATCCGCATCAGCAAGGTCTGGACCCGGCCGGCCAGCGAGAAGCCGATGATCAGGATCGCGAGCGCGGCGATCAGGTTGAGGCCGTCGCTGACGATCAGCTGTGGCAGATCATGGAGGTTGATCCGGAAATCTCCCGGCAAGTGGTCCGGCATGGCGCCTCGGTCCTTGGCTTAAGGGGGCTTAAGAAAACTCGCGCCCCTTATGCCGCGTCGGCACGGCGGAGGGAAGCTACTCTTCCCCGCGCCGTGTCGGTCGAGGTTAGACCTACTTCTTGCCGGTCGGTGCCGCGGCCTTGGGGGCGTCGCGGCCGGGAGTGAGTTTTTCGGGATGGCTGATGACCTTGCCGACGCTCTCGCGCGCGGCGTTCAGAGACGCTGCCTCGGTCGCGGTCTCGCCGATCCGGACCTCGTAGCGCGGATTGCCGTCGGGGGTGTGGCTGTTGAGGTCGACCATCTGAATCTTGACGATCGTCCAGGCCTCGTCGCCCTCCTCGCCGGCGCGGATGCCGCGATCGATGATCTTCTCTTCCTTGATCAGGCGCTTGGGCGCCGCCGGCTTGCCGGCATCGCGCCGACCCTTGCCACCGCCCGGCTTGCCGCCGAAACCCGATTTGCCGCCGGGACCGCCGGGGCGGCCGCCCTTCATGTCGCTCATAGTCGTGTGCTCCGTTCGGTCGCCATGACGACCGTTGATGATGGAAGGGCCTCGTGCTCCCGTTATCGCATCACCATGGACCCCGATGTCGATCTAATTCGTGACGGCACCGGCGCAATTCGTCCCAGCGGCCGATTAGCCATGGACAGCGGCGTCGGCGGGGTGGCAGCCTTTCCGGTAAAAGAACCCTTGGGGAGGGCGTAGGCATGAAGCATTCGATCGTCGGCACGACCATGCCGGTGCTGCAGATCCAGCTCGATCCGGGCGAGAAGATCGTCGCCGAGCCGGGCGAGTTCTCCTGGATGACGGAGAATATCCAGCTGCACACCACGACCCAGGCCGCCGGCGCCAGGGGGCTGTTCGGTATCCTCGGCCGGGCGCTGTCCGGCGGCGGGCTGTTCATGACCGAATACTCGGCCTACGGCAGTTCCGGCATGGTCGCCTTCGCTGCCAAGGTCCCGGGGACGATCCATGATTTGCAGGTCGGACCCGGGCAATCCTACATGATCCACAAGCACGGCTTTCTGTGCGCGACCGAAGGCGTCCAATTGTCGATCGGCTTCCAGCGCGCGCTCGGCACCGGGTTGTTCGGCGGCAATGGTTTCATCATGCAGCGGCTCGCCGGCACCTGTACCGCCTTCGTCGAGTTGGGCGGCGAATGCGTCGTCTATGATCTGCCGCCGGGCCAGTCGATCCTGGTCCATCCCGGCCATGTCGGCATGTTCGAGGAAAGCATCGGCTTCGACATCACGATGATGCGCGGTATCCGCAACGCCCTGTTCGGTGGTGACGGCTTGTTCCTGGCCCGCCTGACGGGTCCCGGCCGCGTCTGGCTGCAGAGCATGACGATGCCGAATCTCGCCCACGCCATCGCGCCCTATCTCGGCGGTGAGGAGGCGGCATCGGCGGCGGGCGGGACCACGGCCGGTGTTGTCGCCGGAAAATTCCTCAACGATATTTTCGGGCGGTGACGCGAAGTCGCAAAGATATGCGCAGGATTCATAACTGACCGATTAAGCTTTGCGTTATGCGCAATGCTTATGATTCGCTACCGTCGGTTTGAAATTTGCGGGCGAGAGGGCGGCGATGCAGCGGGGCAGGGGCAGAAAACGGGAGCGTCGAGGATGGTGACGCCGAGCGTCGCCGTGCTGCTGCGCCTCAAAGTGCCGCCGACCTGGCTTTATGCTGCCCGCACCACGCTCGCCGCATTGTTGGCGCTCTATATCGCCTTCATCCTGCAACTCGATAATGCGTTCTCGGCGCCGGTGACCGC
>CAIUCF010000454.1 GCA_903897565.1 uncultured Rhodospirillales bacterium
CCAGCTCTCACTCGTATCTTCTGAGGAGTTCGATGTCGATTTTGGGGGATTTTGGAGTGATGTGTTGTTGGGTTTTCCAGATGGTTCTGGTGGTTTGGTCTTGCCAGTATTTGTTTGTTTCGGTCCATTTGATGTCTGGCGCGGTGAATGTTTCGGTCCAGAGGTTTGTTTGGATGGGTTTGCCGAGGATGGTTATGGTTTGGGGGCCTTGGCATGTGAAGGTCGATCGGACGAGGATGGCGTCGGTTGGGGCGTCGCCGGTGATTCCGGCGTGGTCGGTGACGTCGATCAGGCGGTCGTTGGCGTAGGTTTTTGCGGGATCGAGATGGTTCTCGATCGGGTCTGGGGTGATGAAGTCGGTATGGGTGAGGTCGGCCTCGAAGCCGATGGTCTTGGTGATGCGGCCGTTGCGGGTTTCGATGAGGTGCTTGTCGGCGCTGATCCATTGTTGGCTGGTGGCGTCGATTTTGGCGAGCACGACGAAGGCCTGGGCGCCGCGGCCCTGGCGCACGGCGATCGAGGCGTAGGGGATTTTGGCGACGTCGTCGCGGGTCATGGCGAGATTGGGGCCGCCGAGGATGCCGATGCGGAAGTAGCCGGCGGCCGAGGCGACGGGCGAGTCGCCGCAGGCATTCAGGCAGGGCAGCAGCAGCATCAGGGCTGCGAGGCGGCCACGGCGGCGGCGGGCTGAGGTTCTGCTGGTGACGGGGGATGGTTTTTGCATATATCAACGGCCCTTGAGCGTTTAAGTGATGCCGCGAATGACGTCGTGTCGTTGCGGGGTTGGCGTCGTTGCGGGGTGATGACGCGATCGCGGGATCGGTTCGGGGAATGTCGATAATGGAAGGATGGTCATGATGCCTGCGCGCCGGATGCTGTTGCAAGTGCTTGTGCGGGCGCTGGTTCCGGCCGGGTTGGGGCTGGTCTTCGGGATCGGCGCCGCGGTGGCGCAGAACCTGCCGGCCGATCTGCCGCCCGATGTTCTGGCCCGGCTCGGCCATCAGCTCGGCGATTCCGCGGCGGGCTCCCAGGATGTGGTCGTACCGCTGCCCTCGCCGCTCGACCTTCCCGTCGGCAGCGACGCCGCCGGCTCCGGCCAGTCTCAGGGCACACAGTCGCAAGGCAGCTTCGGCCAGCAGGGTGGCAGTTCCGGCATCGTGGCGGCCAAGCCGCTGCCGGTCTCGCCGCTCGAGGGCGATTACAGCCATCGCGCCGGCCAGACGATGACGCAATACGGCTACGATCTGTTTCGCGGCTTTCGCCCCTCGACCGGCCAGACCCTGGCCGGCGCGGTCTCGGACGACTATCTGCTCGGCGTCGGCGATACCGTGGTGGTGACCTTGCGCGGTCAGGTCTCGAAGTCGCTCAGCCTGCGCGTCGACCGCAACGGCCAGGTCGTGCTGCCCGATCTCGCCCCGATCGCGGCCGCAGGACGGCGCTTTGGCGACTGGCGGGCCGATGTCGCGGCCCGGGTCCAGGCGGCCTACGTCAATACCGAGGTCTTCGTCTCGCTCGGCGCCGTGCGCCAGCTTTCGGTCGCCGTGCTCGGCGAGGTCGTCAATCCCGGCATGGTCAATCTCGGCGGCTTCGCCACCATCCTCGACGCCCTGGCGCTGGCCGGCGGCATCGAGAAGACCGGCACCCTGCGCCATCTCCAGATCGTCCATGCCGACGGTACGCGCACCACGCTCGACCTCTACGGCGTGATCGGCACCAGCAACGCTCCGGCCCAGAGCCTGGCCTTGCGCGACGGCGACCGCATCGAGGTCGGCGCGATCGGCCCCACCGTCGCCATCACCGGTTCGGTGGTGCGACCCGGCATCTATGAACTCCAGCAAGGACGCAGCATCGCCGGCAGCGCCCTGCTCGCGCTCGGCGGCGGGTCGTTGCGGCCACAGGGCAATCGCTTCATGCGCCTCAGCCTCGGCGCCGACGGCGTCGATCGCGCCAGCGAGGTCGGCCGTATCGAGCGCCTGAGCGTCGAAGGCGGCGATATCGTCATCGTCACCCCGCGCGCCGACACCGTCATCGGCCAGGTCTATCTCGACGGCCATGTTCGCCAGGCCGGCGTCCGCTCGCGCCTGACCGCGCCCACCATCGCCAGCCTCGTCGGCAATCTCGACAATCTCGCCGAAGCGCCCTACCTGCCGCTCGCCATCCTCGACACCACCGATCCCGCCACCCGCGCCCGCCGCTTC
>CAIUCF010000455.1 GCA_903897565.1 uncultured Rhodospirillales bacterium
GGTTGCCGGGCTGGCGACGCCGGCGGACCGCGCCCGGCTTGCCGATCTCGCCGCGGCGGTGCGGCCGGAGGACCCGGTTACGATCCTGTTCACCAGCGGCACCACCGGCGCGCCCAAGGGCGCGACCCTCAGCCATCGCAACATCCTCAATAACGGGCTGTTCATGGGCGGCGTCTGCGGCATGGCCGAGGGCGACCGCATGTGCATTCCCGTGCCGCTGTTCCATGTTGGCGGCATGGTCTGCGGCATCATGTGCTGCCTGACCCGCGGCGCGACGATGGTGTTTCCCGCCGAGTGGTTCGACCCGCTCGCCACGCTCGAAGCCATTCAGGAAGAGGCCTGCACCGCCATCATCGCGGTGCCGACCATCCTGATCGCCCTGCTCAACCACCCGGAATTCGCCCGCTTCGACCTGCGCTCGATGCGCACCGGCGTCACCGGCGGCTCGCCGGTGCCGATCGAGATCATGAAGCGCTGCATCTCGGAAATGCATCTGCGCCACCTCACCATCATTTTCGGCATGACCGAGACCGGCGGCACCTGCCTGCAGACGGCGACCGATGATCCGCTGGAGCGGCGCACCGCCAGCATCGGCCGCGTCCATCCCCATCTCGAGGTCAAGATCGTCGATCCGGACGGCAACACGGTGGCGCCTGGGGTCAGCGGCGAGATCTGCGTGCGCGGTTACTCGGTGATGCGCGGCTACTGGGACGACGCCGCCAAGACGGGGGAAGCGATCGATGCCGAGGGCTGGATGCATACCGGCGATCTCGGCGTGCTCGACGCCGAGGGCTATGCCCGTATTGTCGGCCGGATCAAGGACATGGTGATCCGCGGCGGCGAGAACATCTATCCTGCCGAGATCGAGAATTTCCTGTTCCGCCATCCGGCGATCGCGGTCGCCCAGGTGTTCGGCGTGCCGGACGAGCGCTTCGGCGAGGAGCTCTGCGCCTGGCTCAGCCTGAAACCCGGAACGCAAGCAACCGAGGAGGAGATCCGCGAATTCTGCCGCGGCCAGATCGCCCATTTCAAGATCCCGCGCTATATCCGCTTCGTCAGCGAGTTCCCGACCACGCCGTCCGGCAAGGTGCAGAAATTCATGATGCGCGCCGCGATGGTCGAGGCGCTGGGGCTGGGGGCGGCGAAGACGACCTGACGCGCCCGCTGCCAACCGCCTCGCGCCGACCGGACCCATTGGTCCATTGTCAGTTCCTTGTCAGAAATAACTGCGATTGGTCGCCGTCATGACGGCGGCGGCGTTTCAGGCTGCCGGACCAACACAGGAAGAATGAGCCTCACCAATGAATCGCGGGAACAGCATCAAGCACTTCAAGAGCGCGCTGGTCGGCAGCATGATCGCGGCGGCGTCTCTTTCGGGTCTGGTCGGCGTCGCGCAGGCGAGTCCAGTCTATACCTACACCTATACCGGACCGACGGCGGTCGGCGGCAATGTCAGCGAGATCGCGCAGTTCTCGCTTTCTGCTGCGCTGGGCGCGAATGCCAGCGTCAAATGGGATACGGCGCCCACGAGCACCTTCCCGAGCACGTGGCTGAGCGGCACGATCAAGCTCGCCGGCGCCGGAGCGCCGGCCAATTATTCGGTCAACGTCACCAACTTCGCGGCCGACACCAATGCGTCGGGGCAGATCAAGGACTGGTATATCTGGGGTCAAGCCTATCTCCCCAACAGTCTGTACGAGCAGGCCTATTCGATCAATTCCCTCGCCGCGCAACAGCCGCTCGGCGTGTTGACCACGATCGCGATCGACCAGGCCGTGACGCTTTCCATGGTCGGCGCCAGCCCGACCTACCA
>CAIUCF010000456.1 GCA_903897565.1 uncultured Rhodospirillales bacterium
AAATGGATGGTGCCGCCGGTCTGGTAGCCCTGGAGAGCCGACAGCTCCAGCGTCTCGGCGACGAGGCCCTGGCCGGCAAAGGCGGCGTCGCCGTGCAGGATCAGGCCCATGACCTGATCGCCCGACTTGTCGCCGCGCTGCGCCAGCTTGGCGCGGACCTTACCGAGCACGACGGGATCGACGGCCTCGAGATGCGACGGGTTCGCGGTAAGCGAGAGATGGACGATATTGCCGTCGAACTCGCGGTCGGACGAGGTGCCGAGATGGTACTTGACGTCACCGGAGCCCTGAACGTCTTCCGGATTGGCCGGGGTGCCCTGGAATTCCGAGAAGATCGCGGCGAAGCGCTTGCCCATGAAATTGGCGAGCACGTTGAGGCGGCCGCGATGGGCCATGCCGACGACGACTTCCTTCAGCCCGAGCTGCGAGCCGCGCTTCAGGATCTGCTCCAGCGCCGGGATCAGGGTCTCGCCGCCCTCGAGGCCGAAGCGCTTGGTGCCGGTGAACCGCTTGTCGAGGAAGCGCTCGAAGGTCTCGGCGGCAGTCAGCCGTTCGAGGATCGCCTGCTTGCCGCGCGTCGTGAATTCGGTCTGGTTGTGAATGCCTTCGATACGCTCCTGAATCCAGGCCTTCTGGTCCGGATCCTGGATGTGCATATATTCGACGCCGATATTGCCGCAATAGGTCGCGCGGACCCGCTTCAGGATCTCCCGAAGCGTCGCAGTCTCGAAGCCGAGGACATTGTCGATGAAGATCGGCCGGTCCCAATCGGCTTCCGTGAAGCCATAGCTGTAGGGCTCGAGCTCGGGATGCGGCGGAACCTGCTGCAGGTAGAGCGGGTCGAGGTTCGCGAGCAGATGCCCGCGAACCCGATGCGCCCGGATCAGCATCAACGCACGGAGCGAGTCGAGCGTGGCCCGGCGGGTCGCCGCCGGGTCTGCTGCCTCGGCCGGAGCCGCCACCGCGGGCTTGGCCGCGACGGCATCCTTACCGTTTTCGATGATTCTGGGCTGGCGCCGCTGCCAGGCCGGACCGTTGATGTCGGCTTCTACCGCAGCCGGATCATCATGCAGTTCGGCGAAGAATTGACTCCAGCTGGGATCGATCCCGCCTGGGTTCTCCAGATATTTGCCGTAGAGTTCGGCAATGAACGCGGAATTGTTACCGAAAAGGAATGAGGATTGCCCGTTTTGTGACATGGCATGGTAGGGCCGCTTGCGCGGCCTCTCTCCGTGGTTAAGCCCGATTTATTACGACTGAGGGGGTCTTACCCCTCAGCCCTTCAACGCCTTGAACATGGTCGCGCCGAGCGCGGCCGGTGAATTGGCGATATGGAACCCTGCGGACCGCATCGCTTCGAACTTGTCGGCAGCCGTACCCTTGCCACCCGAGATGATGGCGCCGGCATGGCCCATGCGACGGCCCGGAGGGGCGGTCGCACCGGCAATGAAGCCGGTGATCGGCTTCTTCACCTTGTGCTGCTTCACGAACTCGGCGGCCTCTTCCTCGGCGCTGCCGCCGATTTCGCCGATCATGATGATGCCCTGAGTCTCGTCATCGTTCAGGAACAGCTCGAGCGCGTCGATGAAGTTCGTGCCGTTGACGGGATCGCCGCCGATGCCGATGCAGGTCGACTGACCGAGGCCCACGGCGGTGGTCTGCGCAACCGCCTCGTAGGTCAGGGTGCCGGAGCGCGACACGATGCCGATGCGGCCGCGGGTGTGGATGTGGCCGGGCATGATGCCGATCTTGCACTCGCCGGGCGTGATGACGCCGGGGCAGTTCGGGCCGATCAGACGGCTCT
>CAIUCF010000457.1 GCA_903897565.1 uncultured Rhodospirillales bacterium
GACCGATCTGCTGCTGCAGAATTCGGTCACGACCCAGCTCTACGATTACCAGATGAGCGGCACCACGGTGTCGGGCGGCGGCTTCGTTTCCCGCGTGCCGGGGGCGGGCTGGCAGGTGGTCGGCACCGCCGATCTCAACCGCGACGGCACCGCCGACATCCTGTTCCAGAACAGCGCCACCAGCGAGATCTACGGCTACGCCATGAGCGGCAACGCGGTGCTGTCGGGCGCGAGCCTGGCGTTGCCCGGGTCCGGCTGGTCGGTGGTCGGCACCGGCGATTTCAACGGCGATGGCGGCACGGAAATCCTGCTGCAGAATGCGAGCTCGACCCAGCTTTACGAGTACAACACCAGCGGCCTCGCCGTGACCGGCGGCGGCTTCGTCAGCCGGGTGCCGGGCACGGGCTGGAGCATCGTCGGCACCGGGGATTTCAACGGCGACGGCAAGGCCGATATCCTGTTCCAGAACAGCGGCACCTCGCAGCTCTACATCTACGAGATGAGCGGCACCGCCGTGCTCGCCGGCGCCAGCCCCGGCACCCCGGTCGGCAGCGGCTGGCACGTCGTCGGGACGGGCGACTACAACGGCGACGGCAAGGCGGATATCCTGTTCCAGAACGTCTCGACTACCGAGATCTACCAATGGCAGATGAACGGCTTCGCAGTGACGAGTGGCGCCAGCGTCGCGGTCCCGGGAACGGGATGGGGCGTTATCCCGAATCATTGAGCCCGGGAATAATGTGGCGAGAATACCCGTTCCTTCAGGAACGGGCCGCCGCGCCGGGGGATCTTGTGCGAACCATCTTGACAGCAAAATGAAACCGCCGCACCTCTCGCGGCTTTGGTTGGACGCCGCGCCGGATGCTTATCCCGGAAGACCAAGCGCCGCGAACATCAGGACGTGAAGACCGCATCATGAATTTTCCCCTGTTTCCCGAATTCTCGTATGACGAGCCGACGATCGAGGCGCTCGACGAGGCGATCGAGACGACATCGGAGGCCCTGATCGACCGGCAGCAGCAGGATGGCCACTGGGTGTTCGCGCTGGAAGCCGATGCGACGATCCCGGCCGAATACATCATGCTGATGCATTACCTCGACGAGATCGACGCGGACCTGCAGGCCAAGATCGCGCCTTACCTGCGCAAGATCCAGGGGCAGGACGGCGGCTGGCCGCTGTTCCATGACGGCGGTTTCGATCTCAGCGCGACCGTGAAGGCCTATCTCGCGCTCAAGCTCGCCGGCGACGACGTCAACGCGCCCCATATGCGGCGCGCCCGCGGCGTGATCCTGAGCGCCGGCGGCGCGGCCCGGGCCAATGTCTTCACACGGACTGCGCTGGCGTTGTTCGGCTTCATCCCCTGGCGCGGCGTGCCGGTGATGCCGGTCGAGATCATGATCCTGCCGAAATGGTTTCCGTTCCACATCTCCAAGATCGCCTACTGGTCGCGCACCGTGATCGCGCCGCTGGTGGTGCTGATGTCGCTGAAGCCGCGGGCGATCAACCCCAGGGGCGTGACCATCGAGGAGCTGTTCGTGGTCCCGGCGGATCAGGAAAAACGCTACATGCACGCCGCCGTGCCGAATTTCTGGGGCACGACGTTCCGCCTGATCGATGTCGTGCTGCGCAAGGCCGAGCCCTATTTCCCGCAATCTTTGCGCGCGCTGTCGATCAAGAAGGCGATGGAATTCTCGCTCGAGCGCATCAACGGCGTCGACGGTCTGGGCGGCATCTTCCCGGCCATGGCGAATTCGGTGATGGCGATGGTCGCGGTCGGCTATCCCAAGGATGATCCGACCCTCAAGACCGCCAAGGAATCACTGCGTCGTCTGGTGATCCAGGACGATGATGGCGACTCATACGTCCAGCCCTGCGTCTCGCCGGTCTGGGACACCTGCCTCGCCGAACAGGCGATGCTCGAGGTCGCCGACAGCCTGGCGCGCGACGCGGTCAAGCAGTCGCGGGTCAAGCAGGCGATCGCGGCAGCCTCGGACTGGCTGGTGCCGCGGCAGATCCTCGACGTCGTCGGCGACTGGGCGTTCCGGCGGCCCAATGTCCGGCCGGGCGGCTGGGCGTTCCAATACGCCAACGACTATTACCCCGATGTCGACGATACCGCCGTGGTGGTGATGGCGCTCGATCGCGCCGGCGATCCCAAGCATCGCGAGAGCATCGACCGCGCCCTGGAATGGGTGATCGGGATGCAGAGCGACAATGGCGGCTGGGGCGCCTTCGACGCCGACAACACGCATTATTATCTCAACTACATCCCCTTTGCCGATCACGGCGCCTTGCTCGACCCACCGACCGTCGACGTCAGCGCGCGCTGCATCAGCATGCTGGCGCAGACCGGCATGAAGCGCGGCCATCCCGTGATCGATCGCGGTGTCGCCTATCTCTGGGCCGAGCAGGAGGCCGACGGTTCGTGGTTCGGGCGTTGGGGCACCAATTACATCTACGGTACCTGGTCGGCGCTGTGCGCGCTCAACGCGGCGGGTGAGGATCTGAATTCGCCGGGCATCCAGCGCGCGGTCGACTGGCTGATCTCGAAGCAGCTGCCCGATGGCGGCTGGGGCGAGGACGGCTTGAGCTATTACCCGGGCCGCGAGGGCATCGCCAAGGTCTCCACCGCCTCGCAGACCGCCTGGGCGCTGCTCGGGCTGATGGCGGCCGGCAAAGTCAACCATCCGGTGGTCGCCCATGGCATCGCCTATCTGCTGGAGCACCGCAACGACGACACCGCGCTGTGGCGCGAGGACGCCTATTCGGCGGTCGGCTTCCCGCGGGTGTTCTATCTGCGCTACCACGGCTATCGGAAATATTTCCCGCTCTGGGCGCTGGCGCGCTACCGCAACCTCATCGCCGGCAATTCCGAACTCGTCCTGCACGGGATGTAGCAAGGGGCGGCCATGGCATTATCCAACGTCGGCCACGTAGGGCGGAAAAGCGGAGCGTATTCCGCCATTCATGCCGGTGATCCGCCGTTTACGGGTCGCGGAAGGCGCTGCGCTTTTCCGCCCTACGCAA
>CAIUCF010000458.1 GCA_903897565.1 uncultured Rhodospirillales bacterium
GCTCCAGTTCTTCGGAACGGCTGGTCAAGTTCTTCGCCATTCCGAACATCCCCGATGACGACTCCCCGGCGGCGGCCGCGGCTTCCCTGACACCGGTAATGTTGTGGGAGACCTCGCGCGTTGCAGCGGATTGCTCCTCGACGGCGCCCGCGATCATCGCGCTGATCTCGCTCACCTTGATGATGATCTCGGCGATCTGGCGTATCGCCTTCGCCGTCTCCTGACTGGAAGCCTGGATGCCGCGCACCTGGCCGCCGATGTCTTCCGTCGCCTTTGACGTCTGATTGGCCAGCGACTTCACTTCGGAGGCGACGACGGCGAAGCCTTTACCGGCTTCTCCGGCACGCGCCGCCTCGATCGTGGCGTTGAGGGCGAGCAGGTTGGTCTGGCTGGCGATCTGGGCGATGACGCTCGTGACACTGCCGATGCTCTGCGCCGAGCTGACGAGGCCGTCGACCATCTTCTCCGAGCCGCGGGCTTCCTCTACCGCGCTATCGATGATGCGTGTCGCCTCGCTCAGCTGCCGCGAAATCTCGATGACCGAAGCCGCCAACTGCTCGGTGGCGCCGGCCACGATGGTCGACTGCTGGGAAGTCTGCACGGCACCGGCAGCCAAATCCTGCGCGGTATGCTGGATCTCGATCGCGGAATCGCCGATCCCGTCGACCAGCGTCTTTACGGATGCCATCAACCCGGCCGAGGCCTGCTTGCGTCGGGTGATGTCGGTCGCATATTTTACGACTTTGCATGGCTTGCCGTTGAGATCGAAGATCGGATTGTACGAGGCTTCGATCCAGACCTCGCGGCCGCCCTTGCCGATCCGGAGGTACTGGGAGGCCTGATATTCACCGCGCCGCAGCCGCGCCCAGGATTCCTGGTAGTCCGCGCTGTCACGGTAGGCCGGCGCGACGAACATGCTGTGGTGTCGCCCCTTGATCTCACCCAGCGTATAGCCGAGTGCATTGAGGAAATTCTCGTTGGCTCCCAGGATCTCGCCGTCGGTCGTGAATTCGATGACGGCTTGGGATTTGCTGATCGCGTTGATCTGCCCGAGATAATCGGCATCCCGGATTTTTCGTGCCGTCACGTCGGTGGCGAATTTGATGACCATCATCGGCTTGCCGCGCCCGTCGAGGACCGGATTGTATGTCGCCTGGATCCAGACCTCACGGCCGTTCTTGCCGATCCGCTTGTATTCTTCGGCCTGGTATTCACCACGGTTCAGGGCTGCCCAGAACTCGCGGTACCCGGCCGACTCCCTGTCGCCTGCTTCGATAAACATGCTGTGGTGGTGACCCTTGATCTCCTCCAGGCTATAGCCGAGGGCATCGAGGAATTTCTGGTTCGCGGTAATGACGGTGCCGTCGAGCTTGAACTCGATCATGGCCTGGGATTTGTTGATTGCCTGGACGATCGACGCCGCGTCGCTCGATCCGGCCCTGGAGAAGAAATTCATGTCTGTGCCTCGCCCTCATCTCGAGGCGCCTAGGGGACGGCGACGCCACTGAGAGACACAATTCACGGTAATAATAAATACTACCTAAATTATATCGCAGCGGATTGCGGATTGCGGCGGCTCGCCGGCGTGGTGGCCGAGTCTGCCGCAGATTCGCGGGGCAAGCGGATCATTGTTATTCAACTCTTAAGCCCGATGGGCTTTTGATGCTTGGCGATGCCTCGTTCTCGCCCGTCGGCCGCGCGGCATCCGACCCTGGGCAAGAGAAATATCTTCGCATGAATCGACAGGCCCCAGCTCGCCCACAGGCCGCCGGCGCGCCCGAATTGATCGGAGCCGCCCAGGCTACGCTCGACGGCGCCACGTTCGCCGCGCTCGATGCTTTCGTGCTGGCCGCCGCCCGCCATTGTTCCAGCGAACTCGCGGTGTTGTCCCTCGATAATACCGACGGGCGGTGTCTCGCCGCGCGATCCAACCGCCATCTCGCGGAGACACTCCAGGAGGTGACGATCCTGGCACAACTCTCCCAGATCACCGAATATGCCGAGGTCATCGACCTCGCCGCGGGATCGGCACCGGATTCGATCGTCGTCGAGCCGCCGATCTGGCGCTTTTGCGCCGGGGTGCCGATCGGCGCGCCGGGAGAGGATTTCCACGGGACCTTGTCCGTCTTCGATCGCGAGGCGCGGAATCTGACGGCGGCGCAGCGTGCGGCCCTCTGCGATCTCGCGACGGCGGCGACCCGGCTGCTGACACGTGTCGATGCGGACCGGCGGTTGGCCGAGCGCGACCGCACGCTCGATGAGCTGGCGGGCCGCCAGCGGCGGTCGCAGGCCGCCATCAACCAGTCGGCGACGGGCATGGCCCTGCTGTCGCCCGAAGGGGTGTGGATCGCCGTGAATCCGGCGCTTTGCAGCCTGCTCGGCTACGACGAAGCGGAACTGGTCGGCAGCAGCGGTATCAATCTCAACCCGGAGGACCGTCGCCAGGGGGTGATCGATCGGATGAGGCAGCTGTCGACCGGCGAAATCAACGCCTATCAGCTCGAGAAACCATACGTTCGCAAGGACGGGGCGCTGGTCTGGGTACTGCAGACGATAACCCTGGTCCGGCTGCCGGATGGGCTGCCGGAGTTTCTGGTCGCCGAGTTCATGGACATCACGGCCCGCCGTGCCTCCGAGCTGGCCGCCGAGGCGGCGAGGCAGAAGCTCAACGAGGCGAACCGCCTGTTGGTGATGGGCGAAGAGCTGGCCCATGTCGGCCATTGGCGCCTCAGGGCCGGCAGCAGCGCGGTGGTCTGGTCGGACGAGGTCTACCGAATCCACGGGCGACCGATCGAGGCCGGCCCGCCGGACCTCGCGACGGCGCTCGCGTATTACCACCCCGACGACCGCCCCATCGTCGCCTCCCTCGTCGAGACGGCGCTCTGCTCTGGGCGGGATTACACCGCGGAACTGCGGATCATTCGCCCTGATGGCCAAGTGCGGATCGCCCGCGCCATCGGCCAATGCGAGCGTAATTCCGGCGGCAACATCATCGGCATCTTCGGCGTCTTCCAGGACGTGACCGATCTGCGCGAGGCCGAACACCGCCTCGACACCCTGAGCACCCGCCTGCTGCTGGCGACCCATGCCGGCCAGGTCGGGATCTTGGAGCTCACCTACCCCGATCGGCGGCTGTACTTCGATAGCGTGATGGCGCAGCTCTTCGGTCTGGGGCTGAACTCCACGGCCCTGACGGAAGATGATTGCTGGGGCGCGGTGCATCCCGACGACACCCCGCTACTGACCGCGGTCATCGACGCCTGCGAACGGGGCAGCCCGAGTTACGAGCTTGAATACCGGGTCATCTGGCCGAACGGCGATATCCGCTACATCCAGAGCCGCGGCACGCTTGTGACCGGCCCGACGGGCGACCCGGCGAGGCTGGTCGGCACCAGCTGGGACGTGACCGAGATGCGCAATCTGACGGTCCAACTGGCGGCGGAAAAGGAGCGGGCCGAGCGGGCCAGCAACGCCAAATCCAATTTCCTCGCCGTGATGAGCCACGAAATCCGGACGCCGATGAATGGTGTCATGGGGATGAACGCCTTGCTGCTGGAAACCACCCTGACGCCGACGCAGCGGCGGATGGCGGACGCCGTGCAATACTCGGCCACGGCGTTGCTGGCGATCATCGACGACATCCTCGACCTCTCCAAGCTGGAAGCCGGTCGGGTCGATCTGGAGACGATCGACTTCGATCTCGCCGAGATCATGGACAAGGTCGCCGAGACCATGGGCCCGAAGGCGGCGACGAAGGGGCTCGAGCTGTCGATCGAGCGCAGCTTCCCCGGCGCCTGCTGGTTCCGCGGCGATCCGGCGCGGCTTCGGCAGATTCTCCTCAATCTCGTCAGCAACGCCGTCAAGTTCACGGAAGCCGGCCGCATCGTCATCTCGGCCTCGGCGCTCCCCGGTCACGACCAGAACTACCGGCTCTGGTTCGAAATCCGCGATACCGGGATCGGGATTGCCGCGGAGGCCAAGCAGCGGCTGTTTCGTCCCTTCGAACAGGCCGATGCCACGATTACCCGGCGCTTCGGCGGGACCGGCCTCGGTCTCAGCATCTGCAAGCGGCTGGTCGAGCAGATGGGCGGCATGATCGGCGTGATGGACCGTTCAGGGGGTGGATCGGTGTTCTGGTTCGAGATCCCCTTGCCCGCCGGCGTCCCGAGGACCAGCGGGCGCGCCGCACCGGCAAACCAGTCGGCGGACCCCGCCGCGCCCGCGACGGGCCATATCCTCCTCGCCGAGGATAATTCCATGAACGTCACCCTTGCTTCCTGGCTGCTGGAGGCCAAGGGCTACACCGTGGAAGTCGCCCGCAACGGATCAGAGGCCGTCGCGGCTGCGCGTCGCGGTGGCTTCGACCTGATCCTGATGGACATGCAGATGCCCGTCCTCGACGGCCTCGCGGCGACCCGGCAGATCCGGAGTCAGGCCGAGCCGGGGCGCCGGGTCCCGATCATCGCCATGACCGCCAACGCCATGAAGGAGGACCAGCTGCGCTGCCTCGAGGCCGGCATGGACGATTATATCTCGAAGCCGATCGAGCCCGAGCGTCTCGACCAATTGGTCCGCCGCTGGCTCGAGCCGCGCCAGGTTCCGATCGCGCGCTGATCGCCGCCGGGGCCGGCGATTCGTCGGGTCGAGATGGCCGGCAGTCATCTGCACGGTTGACAGCGGGGCTCAGCCTCGCCGATCCTGATTGCGATGGTTCCCTTCGGGGATCAAAAGGGAACGCCGGTGAGGCTTTGGCATCGAAGCCGAGACCGGGGCTGCCCCCGCAACTGTAAGCGGCGAGCCGACCGCCAACGCGCCACTGGGAAACCGGGAAGGCGGTGGTCGGCAGAGACCCGCGAGCCAGGAGACCTGCCATCGACGGGCGTCAAC
>CAIUCF010000459.1 GCA_903897565.1 uncultured Rhodospirillales bacterium
CGCCGCCCTCGAGGGCGAGGTCGGTCAAGGGTCGGCGATCGCTCGGGCGCTCGCGCGCCGCCAGCTTTTCCGGCAGCAGCGATGCCGGACCCCGGCGGCCGATCGCGATCGCCGCTTCCACCCGATAGCCGGCCGGAATATTCAGGGCTTCACGGCTGCGAGTCATGTCGAAGCCAACCATCGCGTGGGCATGCCATCCCGAAAGTGTTGCCTGGAGCGCGATATTGGCCCAAGCGGCGCCGGCATCGAAGGAATGGCTGTGCGAGGGGATCTCGGCCGTCGCGCCGGGCGGCAGCATCGTCTCCCGCGATACCATGACGATCAGCGCGGCGGCCTCGCGCGCCCAGAGCTGGTTGAATTCGACGAGCAGTCCGAGCAGCGTCTCCCACGACGCCGTGCCCTTGCGGGCATAGAGAAACCGCCAGGGTTGGGAATTATAGGCCGAAGGCGCCCAGCGACCGGCCTCGAGGATGGTCGCCAGTTCCGCTTCCGGCATGGTCTCCCCGGTGAATGCGCGGGGCGACCAGCGATCGAGGAAGACGCGATTGATCGGATGATCGGCAACGCGGTCGGTGGCGTGGGACATCGGTAACTCCGTGGGGCAAGATGGTGGTGCTGGGACGGATTCAGTCGAGATGGGTATGGAGACGGCCGGCCAGATCTTGAATGAACTGCCAAGCGACGCGACCGGAGCGACCGCCCCGGGTAACCGACCATTCATTGGCCTGCCGCAGCAGCTCGTCCGGGTCGATCGCCAGGCCGTGGCGTTCGGCATAGCCGCGGACCATGGCAAAATATGTTGCCTGGTCGCAGGGATGGAAGCCGAGCCAGAGGCCGAACCGATCCGACAGCGAGATTTTTTCTTCCACCGCCTCGCCGGGATTGATCGCGGTCGAGCGCTCGTTGTCGATCATCTCGCGGGGCATAAGGTGCCGCCGGTTCGACGTGGCGTAGAGCAGGACATTGGCGGGGCGGCCCTCGATACCGCCATCGAGCACCGCCTTCAATGATTTATAGGCGGCGTCGTCATGGTCGAAGCTCAGATCGTCGCAGAACAGGATGAAGCGATGGGGCTGATCACGCAGCTTCGACAGCAACCGGCCGAGCGACGGGATATCGTCGCGATGAATTTCGATCAGGATCAGGCGCGCGGACGCAGTTGCCGGGACCTCTTGCGCCACCGAGGCGTGGAGCGCCTTGACCAGGGAGCTCTTGCCCATGCCCCGCGATCCCCACAGCAGGGCATTGTTGGCGGGGTAGCCCTGGGCGAACAGCCGGGTATTGGCGAGCAGGATGTCGCGCACCCGGTCGATGCCGCGGAGCAGATCGATATCGACCCGGGCAACGGTGGGAACCGCGACCAGCCGATCGCCGTTCTGTTCCCAGACATAGGCGGCCGCTGAGGCGAAGTCCGGCTCGGGCCCAGGGATCGGCGAAAGCCTTTCCAGTGAATCTGCGATGCGCTCGAGCAGCATCTCAATGCGGAGGGTGTTAATTTCGGCCATTTCCAACAGAGTTGTGTGAGACGGGGTTGAGAGAGCAGGGACGCGGCGCTAGCTTCGTTTTGACGTGTCGAACCGGCGGTATCGGGCAACGCGCCCTCGGGCGCGCCCCGAGAAATCTTCCCTAACGGGCAATCATTCCCTATCATTCGCGCATCGTCTTCGGGCATTTATATCGACAACCATGGAACTCGCTCACGTCATTTTTTTTGGGCCCTCATGAAATTTGGTTCTATTGCAATCGTCGGGGCTTCATGCCGTTTCCCTTCCGCGCCGACGCTTCGCTCTTTCTGGTCTTTATTGATCGACGGCAAACAAGCGATTGGTAGTGTAGGCGAGGCGCGCTGGGCGACTGGATATTATGGTCACCCGCGGGCGTCGGAGCCGGGGAAGAGTTACACGTGGGCTGCCGGCTTGCTCGACGAGATCGATGGCTTCGATCCCGGATTCTTCGGCATCTCTGCGCGGGAGGCTGCGCAGATCGACCCGCAGCAGCGGCTTCTCCTCGAACTTGCCTCCGAGGCTTTCGAGGACGGCGGGTTCGCGCCCCATGGGCTGCGGGGATCCGCGATGGGCGTCTATGTCGGCGCCTCGGCCATGGAATATTCGAACCGGACGATCGGTGATCTGGCCGCGGCCGACGCCTATTTCATGACCGGCACCTCGCTCAGCATTTTCTCGAACCGGATCTCATACATCTTCGACCTCCACGGCCCGAGCCTGACGGTCGATACTGCCTGCTCGTCGTCACTGGTCGCGGTCCATCTCGCCTGCGAGGATATTCGTCGGGGCCGGGTGGAGAGCGCGCTGGTCGGCGGCGTCAATCTGCTGCTCTCGCCGTTCCCGTTCGTCGGGTTTTCCCGCGCCGGCATGCTTTCCAAGACCGGGCGCTGCCACAGTTTCGATGCCCGCGCCGACGGCTATGTCAGGGGCGAGGGTGGCGGCGTCATCCTGCTGAAGCCGCTGGAGCGGGCGCTTGCGGATGGTGACCGCATCCGCGGGGTCATCCTCGGCTCCGGAACCAATTCCGACGGCCGCACTGTCGGCATGTCTCTGCCGAGCCGGGCGTCGCAGGCGGCGCTGCTGCGCGACGTCTACTCGGCGGCAGAGATCGATCCCGAAGACGTTCGCTTCATCGAGGCCCACGGCACCGGCACCTCGGTCGGCGATCCGATCGAGGCCGGGGCGATCGGCGATGTCCTCGGCGGCAACCGTTCGCGGCCGCTCCCGATCGGCTCGGTGAAGACCAATATCGGCCATCTCGAGCCTGCGGCCGGAATGGCCGGACTCCTGAAGAGTGTCCTGGCGTTGGAACACGGCATCCTGCCGCGGTCGCTCAATTTCGAGACTCCCAATCCGCGGATCGATTTCCCCCGCCTCGGCATCGCCGTCGCCGATGCCCCGGTCGTGTTCGACGTCGCCTCCGGCGCCATCGCCGGTGTCAACAGCTTCGGCTTCGGTGGCACCAATGCCCATGTCATCCTCGGCGCCGCGCCGATGCCGACCCCGGTTTCGGTCGATGCGGGGGGGAGCGCGCCGTTGCTGCTCTCGGCCGCCAGCGAGCCCGCCCTGCGGGCGCTCGCCGGCCGCTGGTCGGAGCGCATCGCGGCGGCGAGCGACGCCGAGCTTCCCGGCCTGGTCCGGGCCGCGGCCCGTCGTCGCGGCCATCTTTCCGCGCGCCTCGCTGCGCTCGATCTCGACCGCGACGGGCTGGTGGCATCGCTCAAGGCATTCGCCCAGGATTCCGCGGCGCCGAGCATCGTCAGCGACGCCGGCAGCCGGCCCGGTCGGCGCGTCTTCGTCTTCTCTGGCAATGGCGCCCAATGGGCGGGCATGGGGCGTGACGCAATCGCCGGCAACGCCCGGTTCCGCGAGGCGCTCACCGAGGTCGATGCGCTGCTGCGGCCGCTGCTCGACTGGTCGGTCGTCGAGCTTCTCGAATCAATCACCGACCAGGCTGAGATCGCGCGCACGGACATCGCCCAGCCGCTCATCTTCGCGGTTCAGGTCGCGACGGTCGCCGCCTTGCGCGAGCAGGGGATCGAGCCCGGCGCGACAGTGGGGCACAGCATCGGCGAAATCGCCGCCGCCTGGGCCGCCGGCGCGCTGACCTTGGCGGACGCCGCCCATCTCGTCGTCGCCCGCAGCCGCCAGCAGCAGCGCACCGCGGGACTCGGTCGGATGGCGGTGCTCGGTCTCGGGATCGACGAGGCCAAGGCCGCCTTTGCCGAACTCGGCGCCGAATTGGAAATCGCCGGCGTCAACGCCAGCCGCTCGCTGACCATCGCCGGCCCACTGGCTGAGCTCAAGAAGATCGAGGCCGTCGCCAAGAAGCGCCGGTGGGTCTTCACCTTCCTGGATCTCGACTACGCGTTTCATACCTCGTTCATGGAGGTGATCAAGGACGAGGTGATCGCTTCCCTCGCCGATCTCCGTCCGATGACGCCGCGGATTCCGTTCGTCTCGACCGTGACCGCGACCGCGATCGCCGGTCCCGATCTCGACGCGCATTACTGGTGGCTCAATATTCGCGAGCCGGTCCGGTTCAGCGATGCGGTTCGTCGTCTGATCGATGACGGCTCGACCGTCTTTCTCGAAATCGGGCCCCATCCCGTATTGCAGTCATACCTGCGTGACGCGCTGCAGACCGCGGGCGTTCCCGGAAAATGCCTGGGCACCCTGACGCGGAAGGCCGGCACGGGCGACCCGTTCCTCCGCATCGCCGCCGCTTGCCATGTCGCGGGTGCCGACCTGTCGGGTTCGCCGCGTTATGACGGGCCAGTCGTGCTTGAGGATCTGCCGCTCTATCCTTGGCAGCGCGAAAAATTCTGGTTCCATCCGACGAACGAGAACGTCGATGTTGCCCGGCTCCATCATGACCATCCCTTGCTCGGCTATCGCTGGAATGCCGAGGCGGCGGAGTGGATCAACCATCTCGACACCGCGCTGTTTCCCTGGCTCGAAGACCACAAGGTCGACAAATCGGTCGTCCTGCCCGCGGCCGCGATCGTCGAGACCTTCATTGCCGTCGCCGCTGCCCGCTTTCCCAAGGCGGCGACGCTCGAGATTCGTGATCTGGAGATCTTCCGCGCGATCACGCTGGATCCGCAGCGGTTGCGGGCCTGTCGCGTTCGGGTCGATGCCGACGGCAACTGTCATCTCGACAGCCGACCGCGCCTCTCGGCCGATCCCTGGGCGCAGAACGCGGCGGGCATGGTCGATGGCACCGACGAGCCGGTGGTCGATTTCGCCTGGCCGGTGGGCGCAGCTGTCGAGGTCGTCGACGCCGCGACGCTCTATCGTTCGGCCGACGCCATCGGTCTCGGATACGGCCCGGAGTTCCAGCCGGTCGACCAGCTCGAAATCTTCGACAGCGGCGACGCCATCGTCTCGTTCCGTGCGCTCGAACCGATTGCCGGGCTCGCGGTCGATCCACGCCTGCTCGACGGCGCCCTCCAGGGGGTTCTCGGCATCGTCATGACCCGGCGTGAACGTAGTGCCGGTGGTCCGCTCATGCTGCCCTGGCGCTTCGATCGCATTCGTTGGGCTCGGGGTGATGCCCGCGTCGTGCAATTCGCCCATATCGGCTTGCGCTATCTCAGCGATCGCACTGTCGTGACCGAGATCGTCCTGCTCGACCGCTCGAAAGCGCCGATCCTGTCGCTGCGTGGCTGTGCGTTGCGCGCGGCGCGCGTCGGCCGCCGCATCCCGCTCGACGAGAAGGTCTTCCATATCGAGCAGCGCCCGGCGCCGCTCGATGCGCTACCCGTCGATCTCGGCGCGCTCGATCGCCTGAGGCTCGCGATCGCGGCGCGCGCCGTGACGGTGGACGACATGCCGCCGGAAACGGTGCTGCTGATCGATGGATTTATCGCGGCGACGGCATTGCGGGCGCTCTCGGGGTTGATTCCGTCGGGAACGCGGTTCTCGATCGCCGACGCCGTTGGCAATCGAATCTTCGCGGCTCACGCAGCGCCCCTGGTCCGGTCACTGCTCCAACATCTTCAAGCCAGCGGTTGTGCCGACGAGGATGACGGTTCCTGGACTCTGGTGCCGGAATCAGATCTCCCCGATCCGGTCGAGATATGGCGCTCGCTCTACCTCACACGTCCCGATCTCGGCGCATTGACCGCTCTGCTCGCCGGAGTCGGTGCCGGCATCGGCGAGCGGCTCGTCAAGGAAGCCTTGCCGACGGCATTGCCGGCCGCCATGCGCGAGCAGTTTCTGTATGCCGGGGCGCCGGGCGCGCAACAGGTCGAGACCCTGGCGGCCGCGATTGCCGCGCTGGCCCGCGACTGGCCGATCGACCGGCCGCTGCGCGTGATCGAACTGGGCGCCGGCAGCGGCTTGCTGGCGCGACGCCTGTTGCCCCGCCTTGCCGGGCTCGGCTGCACCATCGATTATATCGCGTCCGACCCCGATCCCGAGGCGGCGTATCTGCTGCGAGAGGTGCTTGAGCCGTTCGAAGGCGCTCAGGTCGCGACCTGGGATCCGCGTTTGGCGGTATCAGCGGATGCGCGCGGCGAGCCGAAGGCCGACGTCATCCTCTCGTCTGGGTTCCTCACCCTGGGTCATGCTACGCCCGAGACGCTGCAGGCGATCCAGGCACGACTGGCCGAGAATGGCTTGTTGCTCGCGGTCGAGCCCGAGCCGAATGCGTTGTGGGACGCCGTGTTCGGCCAGACCGCTCAATGGTGGGACGAGGCCGGCGCCTCGCCACTGCGAGCCGCCGAACGTTGGGGCGAGCTGCTCTCGGCCGCTGGGTTCGGAATGGTCGAGGCTCAGATGCTGGCAGAAGAGCCCTGGCCCTTCTCGATCCTGATCGCCACTGCGAGCGAGGGCACCGCCGGATCGGAACCGGCCGCCGTGGTCGCGGCGCCGAACGTCGTCCTCGTCGGTGAGCCTGACGAAAAGTTGCTCCAGGCAATTCTGGCGGCGCTCGTCCAGGCAGGAATCGCCGCCGAGGTCGTTGCCCGTGAACACATCGCGGATGGGCTGACGTCCGCGATCACGACGGCAACCATCGAGGGGCGCTCGCCGATCGTCATCGCCCTGCCGCCCGCGCTCGGCTCCGCCGTGCCCGCGGGCCTCCGGTCGATCGACCGGCTCGCCGAGGTCGCTGCGATCGTCAGGCAGGTGGCGCCGACCGAGGCCAAGCTGTGGCTGATCACCGGCGGTGAAAGTGATCCCGCCGAGGCTGCCGTAACCGGCATTGGCCGTGTCGTCGCCAATGAAATGCCGCAAGGCCGTTGCCGCCGCGTCGGCCTCGACCGCATCGGCGACGAGGCCATGGCGGCGCGCATCCTTTTGGCCGAATTGCAGCACCCGGACGACAACGGCGAGATCCAGATCTCGCCCACGGGGCGCTTTGCCGCCCGGCTGCGCCGTGGTCTCGGCGAGATCGCGGCCACCAATGAACCGTCGGTCAAGCTGGTGCTGCCGGAGCAGGGCTCGATTGACAGCCTGCGCTGGGAAAGCCTCGCACGACCGATGCCGGGCCCCGACGAAATCCGCATCAAGGTCGAGGCCGCGGGGCTGAACTTCCGCGACGTGATGTGGGCGATGGGGCTGCTGCCGGAGGAAGCACTGGTTCACGGCTTCGCCGGTGCCACGCTCGGCATGGAATGCGCGGGCACGGTGACGGCGATCGGCCAGGACGTGACTGATCTGGCGGTCGGCGATCGCGTCATGGCCTTCGCCTCGGCCTCGCTCGCCTCCGAGACGGTGACGCGGGCGCTCTGCGCCATTCCGCTGCCCGAAGGCTTCTCGTTCGCCGATGGCACCACGGTGCCGGTCGCCTTCCTGACCGTGCTCTATTCGCTGGCCAAACTCGCCGGCCTCAAGGCGGGCGAGACCGTTCTGATCCACGGCGCCGCCGGCGCCGTCGGCCTGGCGGCGGTGCAGTACGCGCAATATGTCGGCGCCACGATCATCGCGACCGCGGGTTCCGACATCAAGCGGGCTCTGCTGCGCAGCCTCGGCGTCGAGCATGTCCTCGACTCACGCAGCCTGCGCTTTGCCGACGAAACCCTCGCGATCACCGGCGGCAAGGGCGTCGACGTCGTGCTCAATTCGCTGAGCGGCGACGCCATGCGCCGCAGCCTGGATCTGCTGAAGCCATTCGGGCGCTTCCTGGAACTCGGCAAGCGCGACTTCTACATGAACTCCAAGATCGGTCTCAGGCCGGTCCGCCACAACGTCTCCTATTTCGCGATCGATGCCGACGAGCTGGTGTCACAGCATCCGGATATCGCGGCGGAGCTGCTGGCGGATCTGCGGCGCCTGTTCGACGAGGGCGCGCTGCATCCGCTGCCGCACATGACCGTGCCGTTCTCCGAGGTCGTCGATGCCTTCCGCCTGATGCGGGCCTCCGGCCATATCGGCAAGATCGTGCTGGTGCCGGATCCGGCAGGTCTCGCCGTCAACCGCGCGCGCGACGAGGCGAAGTTCCGCGGCGATCGCAGTTTCGTCGTCACGGGCGGGGCCGGCGGCTTCGGCCTCGCGACGGCGCGCTGGCTGGTCGAGGCCGGCGCCCGTCATCTGGTCCTGCTCGGCCGCCGCGGCCCGGCGACTCCCGGGATCGATGATGCCGTCGCCGCGCTGCATGCGAGCGGTGCCGAGGAGGTCCGGGTCATCGCCTGCGATGTCGCCAACCCGCCGATGCTGGCAAGCGTGCTCGACGAAATCCGCCGGACCATGCCGCCGATCGGCGGTGTCGTCCATGCTGCGATGGTCGTCGAAGACGGCCTCGTGTCCGGGATCGAGCGCGATGCCGTGGCCAAGGTCATCACGCCCAAGCTGATCGGTGCGGAAACGCTCGACCGGTTGACCCGTTCCGATCCGATCGAGCTGTTCCTGCTATTCTCCTCGGCGACGACCTTGATGGGGGCGCCGGGCCAGGGCAGCTACGTCGCCGCCAATGCCGCGCTCGAAGGCCTGGCGCGGCAGCGTCGAGCCCAGGGTCTGCCGGCGCTCGCCGTCGGCTGGGGCCCGATCGAAGACGCCGGCTATCTCGCCGAGCGTCAGGATATCCGGGACGCCTTGTCGAACCGCCTCGGTGCCGTGCCGCTGAAGACCGCGGATGCGCTCGGCTCGTTGCCGGCCCTGCTGGCCTCTCCGATCGCCGCACTCGCCTTTGCCGAGGTCAACTGGGCGCGGGGTCGCGGCCTGATGCCGATCCTGGCTGAGCCGCTCTATGGTTCCGTCATTCGCGAGAGCGAGGGCCGTCAGGAAGGCGGCGGGATCGACGAGTTGCTGGCCGACAAATCACCCGAAGAGATGATGGAGATCCTGCAGGGCATCCTGCTCGACGAGGTCAGCCATATCCTGCGGGTGCCGCGTGACAAGATCGACATCGGCCGGCCGCTGCCCGAGATCGGCATGGACTCACTGATGGCGGTGGAGCTCAAGCTCGGGCTGGAACGTCGTCTCAATATCGAGGTTCCGGCGCTGGTCATCAATGACGGCCTCACGTTGCGGGCGCTGGCGACACGGATATTCGGCATGCTCACGGGCGAGGGCGGCGGTGACGGGGCCGAGAGCGTGATCGTCAGCCAACATGTCACCGAGAGCGATGACGCTCAGAGTATCGCCGAGGCGATCACGGAAGACGGCGCCGCGCCCCAGGCGGCCTCGGCACGGGGCGCCGCATGAGCGAGAAACCGAGCTTCGGCCTCTCGCTGCCGGCCAAGGCGATGCTGATGGCCCGGCTCGCGGCCAAGGGTAAATCGGCACTGGCGCCGGAACTCGGCCGCCCTGGCAATCGCAAGGAAACCTCGACCTGGAGCGATCTGCCGCTGTACCGCGAGTTGGAGACGCTCAGGAACACGGCCGACCGTCTCGGCGTGGTCTCGCCGTATTTTCGCGTCCATGATGGCAACGCCACCGGCCATACCGCGATCGCCGGCCGGCCGCTGATCAACTACGCCTCCTATGACTATCTCGGCCTCAATGGCGATCCGCGGATCATCGCCGCTGCGACCGAGGCCCTGGTACGCTACGGCACGTCGGCGTCGGCGAGCCGGCTGGTTTCGGGCGAGCGCCAGGTCCATCTCGATCTCGAACAAGGACTCGCAGAATATTACGGCGTCGAGGATGCCGTGGTGTTCGTCAGTGGCCATGCCACCAATGTCACCGTGATCGGCCAGATCATGGCGGCCGGCGATCTGATCCTACACGATGAATTGATCCACAACAGCGCGATGCAGGGTGCGTTGTTGTCCGGCGCCCGGCGCTACGCCTTCCGCCACAACGATCCCGATTCGCTCGAGACCTACCTCAAGGCCCATCGCGATCAGCACAAGCGGGCGCTGATCGCGATCGAGGGTCACTACAGCATGGACGGCGATATCCCGGACTTGCCGCGTTTCATCGAGTTGGCACGGCGCTATCGCTGCTGGTTGATGGTCGACGAGGCCCACGGCCTGGGCGTGCTCGGACCGAATAGCGGCGGTATCGCCGATCACTTCGGCATCGCCCATGACGAGGTCGACATCTGGATGGGGACGCTCAGCAAGACCCTGGTGTCCTGCGGCGGCTATATCGCCGGCAAGAAGGCGCTGATCGAGTATCTCAAATTCTCGGCGCCGGGATTCGTGTATTCGGTCGGGATGCAGCCGGCGACGGCGGCGAGCGCCCGTGCCGCGCTCGACATCGTTCGTGCCGAACCCGAGCGCAGCGCCAGGCTGCGCGCCAATGCGACGCGTTTCCTCGAGGGCGTCAACGCCGCTAAGCTCAATCCCGGCACCTCGATCGGCGCCGCCATCGTCCCGGTCATCACCGGCAGTTCGATGAAGGCGGCGAAGCTGGCGGAGGCGATGTTCCTGCGCGGGATCAATGTCCAGCCGATCATCTACCCCGGCGTGCCGGAGCGTTCGGCGCGGCTACGCTTCTTCCTGTCGGCCGCCCATACCGACGAGGACATCGATACCACGCTCACGATCCTGACCGAGGAAGCGCGCAAGCTCTAAGCCTGTTACCTCGGTGCGATGTGGAAGCGGAAACGGCGCAGGATTCTGTCGCCGATCCAGGCCGGCAGCAGATCCGTGATGCGGACGCCGAGGCCGAGAATCGCCGGGAAGACGATGCGCGAACGCTTGGCGTCGAGCCCCCGCTTGGTGAGCGCGGCGGCACGGGCCAGCGACAGCGTGAAGGGCCTGTCGCCGCGGAACTGCTTGACCATCTCGGTCTCGAAGAACCCAGGTGAGACGACGCTGACCGCGATACCGTCGGGCCTGAGCGCAGCGCGCAACGCCTCGCCATAGGCGCGAAGCCCCGCCTTGCTGGCGCAATATCCCGGGCTGTCTGGCAGCCCGCGAAGCCCGGCGATCGAGGAGATCAGCGCGATCTGGCCACGCCGGCGCATCCGCATCGCCGGCAGGATCGGCTCGATCGTGTTGGCGGCGCCGAGCAGGTTGATCCGGACCTGGTCGGTAAAGTTCCTCAGGCCCTCCGGGGTGCCATCTGCAGCCGTGCCGCGGGAAATGCCGGCATTCGCGATGACGAGGTCGATCGGATTTGCGGCGTCGAACGCCAGCATCCAATCGCCCATCGCCGCGGCATCGCCGACATCGAGACAGCCGGGGGTCACCGTCGCCCCGGCGGCTCGGGCCTTGGCGGCGACGTCGTCGAGCCGGCTGCGGTCGCGGCCGATCAGGCCAAGGGTGACGCCGGGGCCGGCATAGAGCCCGGCGAGCGCCGCGCCGAGCCCAGCGGAAGCGCCGGTGATGACGATGGTCCTCGCCGCCAACTCTATTTCCCCCGACCGAGGCGCCCGGCCCATTCCTTGACCACGGCGAAGACCATGCCTTGTACCTGGCGCACGCGGCTGAGCCGACTCTGGTCGCGGGTTTTCGGGTCGGCGATGCGATCGATCACCACCTCCGGTCCACAGGGCAGCCGGGTGATCGGATCGACGTAACGCGGATAGAGGATCAGGGTGCCCGCGATCAACTCGGCCAGGGTCAAGCGGCGCTGGCGTCTTGCCACCGGGTTCTGGTCGATCGTCAAACCCCAGCCAGCGTAGTAGGGCTGGCCATAGGTCACGACTTTGCGGCCGCGCAGCAGCGCCTCGAACCCGGTCTGCGAGGTCAGGGTATGGACCTCGTCGGCCCAGTCGATCAGCGACAGGATCGCCGTGCGGCGGACGACGGCGTCGGCGAGCTTCGTCATCACCTCGTTGGCGACAATGCCTTTGCGATGACCGGATTCGACGTCGGGGTGCGGCTTGTAGACGATGAAGGCGTCGGGATTGGCGGCGCGGACCCGACGCAGCAGTTCCTCGTTGGTCGTGATGCCGGCGCCGCCGAGCAGCACGGATTTGTCGTCTTCGAACTGACCCGGTACCAGGATGCGGCGCTTGCCCTCGGGAACCTCGAGCGCGACGGGGTTTTCGGCGAGGTTGTATTTGGTGATCCGACGATCGACGAGCAGCGCTCGGACGCGCTCGGCCCGCGCCAGCAGGGCCGGGTCGAACACCGTCTCGCTCAGGATCACCTCGAGATCGCTCGGCCGCGTCGGGTCGTAATAGATGCCACGCGCATCGGCGACGATCGAGGCCGGCAGGACCAGATTGGTGCCGAGGCCGACCGAGCGGATGAAACCATCTTCGATCCGGATGACCATGACGCCACGCGCCCGCGCCGTCGCCTCGAAACCGGCCATGGTCTTGCGCTGCGGCCAATAGGCGATGGCCTTGGCCGATCGTGCGGCGAGATCCAGCGCCCGCTCGGCGCTGCGTGCGATCTCGGGCACGCCCGCTGGCGCGAGGAAGAAATCGCGCGTGCGGTCGCGCTTCCAGAAATCGATGCCGAAGCAGCAGGCGATCCGTGAATTGCGGTCGAGGGTGTGGCGCCAGTCGGAGAGCAGCGCGACGGTATCCTCGAAGCTGGCGGCCCGCTCATGGAAAGGATCGGCGTAGCGCGTCGCCTCGATACAGCAGGCGGCGAAGACCTCTTCGAGTGACCTTGATTGCGGCCGTGCAGGGATGTCGACCCCGTCGCGAGTCAGGCCCCAGCCGCTATAGACGGTCGCTGTTACGCAATGCACGGTGCGGCCCGCAAGCAGTGCCAGTAACCCGAGCGCGCCGCCGAGGGTGAAGACGGTTTCGGCGGTCTCGAGCAGCGACCAGGAATCCGTGCCGATATCGGCGAGAGCGCAGCCCGCGGCGACCGCTCGGGCGCGTAGCCTGGTCAAGGACGTGCGGGGATCGAGGACGAGGCGGATGGCGCCGGCATCGGCGTGGTCAAGCGCCAGTTTAAATGCTGCCTCGGCGGCAGCCTCGTCCCAGGCTTCGCTTACATCCACAAGGACGCTGCGGCGGGCCGTCTCTTCGGAAGATGAAACGGCGATCACCCCGCCGATCCGCCATCGCGTGA
>CAIUCF010000460.1 GCA_903897565.1 uncultured Rhodospirillales bacterium
AATAAAATACCTATACCGAGAAGTATTTCGCCTGCGGGTGATGGACCACGATCGCGCTGGTCGATTGCTCGGGATCGAGCTGATCCTCATCGGACAGGGTAATGCCGAGCGCGCCGGCCCCGAGCAAGTCCAGCATCGGACCCTGGTCCGCGAGATTGGGGCAGGCGGGGTAGCCGAAGGAATAGCGCGAGCCGCGATACTGCTGGTTCAGCAGTCCATCCATGTCGCGGGCTTCCTCGCCGGCAAAACCGAGTTCGGCACGGATACGCTTGTGGATCGATTCGGCCATCGCCTCGGCCATCTCCACCGAGAGGCCGTGCAGGTAGAGATAATCCTGATAGCGGTTCTGGGCGAACCACTCGCGTGCCACCGTCGAGGCGCGCTCGCCCATGGTCACCACCTGGAGGCCGACGACGTCGCGGACGTCATCGCCGATGTCGCGGAAGAAATCGGAGATGCACAGCCCGTTGTCGCGCGCCTGGCGCGGAAATGTGAATTTGGTGAGCTTGGTCTTGCCGTCGGTGTCGAACAGGATCAAGTCGTTGCCGTCGGCCGCGCATTTCCAGAAGCCATAGGCGTCCTGCGGAACGAGGATCTCTTCCGCGGTAACGATGTCGAGCATGCGCTGCAGGGTCGGCCGCAGCTCCTTATGCGCCCAGGTCTTGTATTCCTCGAAGCTGCGACCGTCTTTCCGGTAACCCCATTGGAACTGATAGAGCATGCGCTCGTTGAGGAACGGCACGAGGCTCTTGATCGAGACACCGGTGATCGTGCGGGCGCCCCAGAACGGCGGCACCGGCACCGGCACCGAGCGTGTCAGCTCCTGGCGATGCAGTCGGATCTCCTCGAGATCGAGCGGCCGCAGTTCCTTGGCTTCCGCCGCGACACCGAGCTTGCGCGTGGTATTGACGGGCCGACTCTTCGCCTTCTCCTGGATCTCGGCGAGATGGGCGTCGATCGTGCCCGAGGCGATCTTCTCCATCAGATGGAGCCCGTCGAAGGCGTCGCGGGCATAAGCGACGCGGCCCGAACCATAGGCCTTCACGCAATCATCTTCGACATAGCGGCGGGTCAGCGCCGCGCCACCGAGCATGACCGGGACATCGATACCCTGACGAGTCAGCTCTTCGAGATTCTCGCGCATGATCACCGTCGACTTGACCAGCAGGCCGGACATGCCGATGGCGTCTGCCTTCAATTCCCGCGCGGCATCGACGATCGCCTGGATCGGCTGCTTGATGCCGAGGTTGAAGACCTTGTAGCCGTTGTTGGTCAGGATGATGTCGACGAGGTTCTTGCCGATGTCGTGGACGTCGCCCTTGACCGTCGCGAGCACGATCTTGCCCTTCTCCTGGCCTTCGATCTTCTCCATATGCGGCTCGAGATAGGCCACGGCCGCCTTCATGGTCTCCGCCGATTGCAGGACGAAGGGCAGCTGCATCTTGCCGGCGCCGAACAACTCGCCGACGACTTTCATGCCGTCGAGCAGGAAGGTATTGATGATGTCGAGCGGCGGGTAGCTCTGCATCGCGAGATCGAGATCGGCCTCGAGATCGATGCGGTCGCCGTCGACGATGCGTTGCTGGAGCCGTTCCTCGATCTTTTCGGGCCGGCCGGTCTTCTTGGCGGCAGCCTCGCGACGATCCTGGAACAAGGCGATGAAGGCCTGCAGCGGATCATAGCCCTCGCGGCGACGGTCGAAGATCAGATCTTCGGCGATGCGAACCTCTTCCTCGGGGATCTTGTGGAGCGGTACGATCTTGGAAATATGCACGATCGCGCCGGTCAGGCCGCGCTTGAGGGCGTGGTCGAGATAGACCGAGTTGAGGACATGGCGCGCCGGCGGGTTGAGCCCGAACGAGATGTTGGAGAGGCCGAGGATGATCTGGCACTCCGGCAACTCGTTCGCGATCATCTCGATTGCGTCGAGCGTCTCGTAGCCGAGGCGGCGGTCGTCGTCGTTGCCGGTGGCGATCGTGAAGGTGAGGGGGTCGAACATCAGGTCCGACGCCGGCAGCCCGTATTCGACGCAGGCGACGTGATGCAGGCGCTTGGCGATCTCGAGCTTGCGCGCGGCGTCCTTGGCCATGCCCTCTTCGTCGATCGTCAGCGCGATGACGGCGGCGCCGAACTTGCGGGCCAGCGCCAGACGCTTATGCGCCGGCTCCAACCCGTCCTCGAAATTGATCGAGTTGATGATCGGCTTGCCGCCGTAAAGCTTCAGCGCGGCTTCGAGCACGATCAGCTCGGTCGAATCGATCACCAGCGGCGCCGAGACGCTGCCGCGCATCCGGCTCACGACCTCGGTCATGTCCGAGACCTCGTCGCGGCCGACGAAGGCGGTGCAGACGTCGAGGGTATGCGAGCCTTCCTTGATCTGCTCGCGGCCGATCTCGACGCAGCCGTCCCAGTTGCCGACTTCCTGCAGCAGGCGGAACTTCTTCGAGCCGTTGGCGTTGCAGCGCTCGCCGATCGAAAGATAGGCGTTCTCCTGGCGGAGCGGCACCTGGGAGTACAGCGAGGCGACCGATGGAATCCAGACCGGGTTGCGCTTGACCGGCGCCGGGCGATGATTGTCGCCGCCCAACCGGCGCAGCATCGCGTCGAGCGCCTCGATATGCGGCACATCTGTGCCGCAGCAGCCGCCGATCAGGTTGATGCCGTCTTCCTTGATGAAGCGCTCCAGCCACTGGCTGAGCTCTCTCGGCTCCAGCGGATAATGCGCCTTGCCGTTGACGAGCTCGGGCAGGCCGGCATTGGGGAGGACCGAGATCATGCCCGGCCAGTTTTCCGCCAGGAAGCGAACATGCTCGGCCATTTCCTGCGGACCGGTGGCGCAGTTGAGGCCCATCACGGGAATGTCGAGCGCATGGATGATTGTCGCGGCCGCGGCGATATCGGCACCGACGAGCAGGGTTCCCGTGGTCTCGACCGTCACCTGGACGATGATCGGGATGTCGAGCCCCGCATCGAGGCGGGCGCGTTTGGCGGCGTTGACCGCGGCCTTGATCTGCAGCGGATCCTGGCAGGTTTCGATCAGCAGCGCATCGACCTGCCCGGCAATCAGGCCGGCGCATTGCACCGCGAGCGCGTCTTCGAGCGGTTGATAGGCGATATGGCCGAGCGAGGGCAGGCGGGTGCCCGGGCCGACGCTGCCGAGCACGAAACGCCGGCGATCGTCGCTGAAGCTCTCCAGTGCCTCACGCGCCAGTTCGCCGGAGATTTTGGCGAGCTCGAAGGCCTTGTCCTGGAGGCCGAACTCACCGAGCGTGATGGGCGAGGCGCCAAAGCTGTTGGTCTCGACCATATCGGCGCCGGCGGCGAAATAGCCGGCATGGATCGACCGCACCAGATCGGGGCGGCTTTCGCACAGGATTTCGGTGCAGTTTTCGTGGCCGAGATAGTCTTCGTCGACCCGCAGGTCGGCTGCCTGGACCCGGCTGCCGAAGCCACCGTCACAGAGCAGGACGCGGTCGGCGAGAACGTCGAGAAAATGAGCCATGCGGTCGGGTATCCTGGATCAAGCAGCAGTGGAGACCGCCGGGCGCACGCCCAGCAGATGGCAGATCGCGATTGTCAGATCGGCGCGGTTCAGCGTGTAGAAGTGGAATTCGGTCACGCCCTGGTCGAAGAGCGCACGACACAAATCGGCAGCATGGGTTGCCGCGACGAGATTGCGCGTCTCCGGGTCCTTGTCCAGCGGCTCGAACAGTTGGGCCATGCTGTCAGGAATGGCGGTGCCGCAGGCAGCGGCGATGCGTTTGACCTGGGTGAAGTTGGTCACCGGCAGGATGCCCGGCACGATCGGCACGGTGATGCCGGCGGCGCGGGCGCGATCGAGAAAGCGCAGATAGGTCGCGGGCGCAAAGAAGAACTGCGTGATCGCCCGGGTCGCGCCGGCGTCGATCTTGCGCTTGAGATTGTCGAGATCGGCCTCGAGGCTCACCGCCGTGGGATGGCCTTCGGGATAGGCGGCGACAGAAAGCTCGAACGGCGCCAACTTATGGATACCGCGGACGAGATCTTCGGCATAGGCATAGCCATCGGGATGCGGCTCGTAGCTCGCCACAGCGTCGGGGCCGGCGGGCGGATCGCCGCGCAGGGCCACGAGATGGCGGATCCCCGCCTGCCAGTAATCCTGCACGATCGCATCGATCTCGGCGCGCGACGCGCCGACGCAGGTCAGGTGCGCCGCGGGCTCGAGGTCCGTCTCCTGACGGATGCGCCGCACCGTGGCGTGGGTTCGCTCCCGGGTCGATCCCCCGGCGCCATAGGTTACCGAGACGAACCGCGGCTTCAGCGGCGCCAGGCGGACGATGGTTTCCCAGAGCTTGCGCTCCATCTCGTCCGTCTTGGGCGGAAAGAACTCGAAGGAGACACTGACGGGCGGGGCGTTCATCGGATTTGGGTCTCGTGCAGCAAGGGGTCGAAGAAGCGGGTATCGGCTTGACCGATGCGCGGGGCGGCGGCGGCGCCCCGGGAGTTCGCATCCCAGATCGACACCGTCAAGGGCGTACCGGCCAGATGCCGGGTCGGATGGATGTCGAGACCGGCGCGGGCGAGCCACTCGTTGACCTCGGCCTCGGCGAAGCCGAGACGACGATGAGCGTGGTCGCGCCGCAGCGATTCCAGATCATGCGGCGCGACGTCCACGATGATCAATCGCCCGCCAGGGCGGAGCACCCGAGCGGCCTCGGCGACGACCTCGGCCGGGCGATCGGCGTAGTGCAACACCTGATGGAGGAGGATGAGGTCGAATTGCGGGCCGGTGAAGGGCAATGCATACATGTCGCCCTGGCGCGCGAGACAGTTGCGCAAGCCCGCGCGGTCGAGATTGACCCGGGCAATCGCCAGCATGTCGCGCGAGCGGTCGATGCCGACGCCGCGGCGAACATGGGGGCCGATCACCTCGAGCATCCGCCCGGTCCCGGTACCGATATCGAGAAAATCCTGGGTCGCCGAAAGGTCGAGCAGGTCGAGCAGGGTCTGCTCGACCTCGCGGTCGGGCACCTGCAGCGCCCGCAGGGCGTCCCATTGATGGGCATTGGCGGCGAAATAGGCGGCGGCATTGCGCTCGCGCTCACGCTCGATCTCGGCGAGTCGCGTCTGATCGAGGCGCAACGTGGAATCATTGTCGGGCAAGAGCGCGAGAATGCGCTGGCTGATCGGATCCTGGGCGATGCGATAGAAAACCGAACTACCTTCGGGGAAGCGATCGATCAATCCGGCGTCACAAAGCAGCTTCAGATGCCGTGACACGCTCGGCTGGCTCTGTCCAAGCAGTTGGGTCAGTTGCGTCACGGTGAGTTCGCTGCGGGCGCAAAGCGCCAGCAACCGAATCCGTGAGGGCTCGGCGGCGGCGCGGAGCGCGTTGAGAACGCGTTCCATTCAGAATCTGCAGCTTCTGCATTTCATAATCGTGATATAAACATATATTTATATGTTAGAGAAGCCAAATCTGTAGCGTTGAAACGAACAGAGCCCGGCTGTTGCCAGCCGGGCTCCGAGACCAACGATCCGGTTTATTCTGCCGCGGCGGGGTAGTCCGTGTAGCCCTCCGCGCCCTGCGAATACC
>CAIUCF010000461.1 GCA_903897565.1 uncultured Rhodospirillales bacterium
AGCCAGGTCTTGAGAGGGGGACGGGCCATGATACCTGAGGAATACGGGCTGAAGGAGACGCCGCAAGGGCGGGGGCAAACGCGCTGGGACCCTATCAGTCCGCCCGGCTTAGACGCAATCCATGACACTTTGCCGTAGCCCGGAGGATTTCAGTCGGTTATAAGCCCTGTTCCAGCGCCGCGACGCCGAGGGGCCACCACCCGCTCGGCGAGACTTCGGATCGGCGCTCCGGGCAAGATGCGGGCGTGGTGGAACTGGTAGACGCGCCGGACTCAAAATCCGGTTCCGAGAGGAGTGTCGGTTCGATTCCGACCGCCCGCACCATTATCGATCAGCTGACGCAGACCCTTCCGCCGACGACGCCGGTGCGGTTGCCGTCGGACTCGGTCTCGCGCCCGCCTCATATAGCGGAGGCGCGCTTTGGGTCAGCGCTCCTCTTCCCGCGGAGCGGGCACGGAGCGCGCCGACCAATAGGCGAAGGCCTGTTCCTGAAGCTCGCGGACGAATTCCGCCGCCCTCGCCCCGGTCCAGGGCCCGTCATGCTCGCGCATCAGCGCGCGAATTCCCGCCCACCAGCCTTCGCCCGGCAAGCCGTCCGCGCGGCGCACGACCAGCACCGCGAGTTCCGGTTCACCGCGCGCCGCCCCCGCCGTGTCGACCGCGTCCAGGGTCTTGCAGAGGGTGCGCATCTTCGGTCGGGAGAACGCGTAGCCCAGTTCGAACAGCAGATCGGCATAGCTGAGCGGCCGGCGTTGCCGCGCCGCGATGATCAGCAGGCGGCGCACCGCTTCGACGTCGGAGAGCGCGATCGGCATCACCGACCTCGTCGAGAAGCGGGGCGCACGGCTTCAAGCGCCAAACAGAAACGACGCCTGGGGCGGCTCGGGCGGCTGCAGCCGAATACCCTCCAGGGCGAGCATCCGGATCTTGGAGTCGGTGCCGCCGGGTGCGGAGAACCCGCCGAGCTTGCCGCCGGCCGCGAGCACGCGATGGCAGGGAATGATCAGCGCGACCGGGTTCCTGGCCATGGCCTGGCCAACATCGCGCGCCGCTTCCGGCCCGGCGCCGAGCTGTTTCGCGAGGGCGCCATAGCTGGTGGTCTCGCCCCAGCCGACCTGGCGCGTGGCGGCATAGATTTCGCGAAAGAATGCGTCCTGGTCGCGGAGGTCCAGCGTGATCTCGGAAAAATCCGTCTTCTCGCCCGTGAAATAGCGGATGATCGCCGCGACCGCCGCCGCGATGTCGGGCGTCGGCTCGCCGGGCTCGGCGCCCACGCTTTTCCGCAGCAAGAAGCGCCGAGCTTCGGCCTCCGTCGGCGCCGGCAGCTGAAACCGGCTGATACCCGCGTCGCTCCAGGTCAGGCCGCAAAATCCCGCAGCGGTCGCGAAAAGGCAGTAGAGTTGCTGTCGAGCGGTCATGATCGATCGTCCTGCCGACGCCTCACGAAAAAGAAGGAAATTCCCCATGTATCATCAACTGATCGCGCAATTCACGCAAAGCCTGAAGAATATCGACGCCTGGCTCGACAAGGCGGAGCAACATGCCGCTGCCAAGGGTTTCGACGTCGCGATCCTCCTCAACAGCCGCCTCGCGCCCGACATGCTGCCGTTCATCTATCAGGTGCAGAGCGCCTGCGACTACGTCAAGGGCGCGGCCGGTTGGCTGTCTGGACAGACGCCGCCGCGACACGAGGACACCGAGACGACGCTCGCCGAGGTGCGGGCCCGCATCGCCAAGACCGTCGCCTTCGTCGAGAGCGTGAGCGAGGCGCAATACGCGGACGCCGACCAGCGCCGGGTCAGCCTCTCCTGGAAACCCGGCAAAATCCTGAGCGGCCGGGACTATCTTCGGCAAATGTCGATCCCGAGCATCTATTTCCACGTCGTCACCGCCTACGCGATCCTCCGCCACAACGGCGTCGAGCTCGGCAAGATGGATTTCCTCGGGCCCATCGATTGGCAGGAGGCCTGATCACGGAGTCGCCGACCGCCCGGTTCAGAGTGCCGCCGCCTTTGCCGCGTCCGTCAGCGCCCGCATCGCGGCGAGGTACGGACCCGGGCCATGACTGACCCGCGCCACTCCCGCCCGTGCCAGCGCGGCGAGATCCGGAGAAGCAGCGCCGGCCATGATGTTGAGCGGCAGCGGGGATCGCTTGGCCAGGGCCTCGATCAGGCCGATATCGACCACACCCGGAAGGAAGACGCCATCGGCCCCGGCGGCGGCGAAAGCCTCCGCCCGCGTGATCGCGGCGTCGACCATCGCCCCGTCATGAGCCTCAGGGCCGGCTTGGAAGAAGACGTCGATGCGGGCATTGATGAAGGCGTCGATCCCGGTGTGAGCGGCGGCGGCGCGCGCCGCCCTCAGCCGTTCGACCTGATCTTCGATCGCCCGTAACTTGCCCGTCGCCGGGAAGCTGTCCTCGATATTGCAGCCGATCGCGCCCACTGCGAGCAGTCCGCTGACGCTGCGGCCGACGGCCGCCGGATCATCGCCGTAGCCGCTCTCGATATCGAAAGACACCGGAAGCACGGTGGTCGTGACGATCCGCACCAGATTGTCGAGCGCCAGGGCCCAGGGCAGTTTCTCGCCATCGGGAAAGCCATGGGCTGCGGCCACCGACCAACTGCCGGTGGCGATCGCCAGGGCGCCGGCCGCCGCTACGGCCTTGGTGCTGCCCGGGTCCCAGACATTGAACAGCACGAGCGGCCGCCCGGCGACGTGGAGCGTGCGGAAGAGTTTAGCCTTGGTCTGCTGATCGGTCATGATCGTGATTCCCTCGTGGCGGACACATGTTTGATCCGACCGTCCGTCCTGCGATGTCGAAATCTTTAGCGATCGGAATCAGGTTGCGGCACAGCCCTCGGGCTTAAGTACGCGCGCTATCGAGGCCGGATATTTCTCCAGCATGGCCGGCGGGCGCACCGGGCGCATCAGCAACTCGCCGCCGCAATTTGGGCATTTGCCACCGAGCTTGGTTTCGGCGCAGTTGCGGCAAAAGGTGCATTCGAAGCTGCACATGACCGCGTCGCGGGAATCGGGCGGCAAATCCTTGTCGCAGCATTCGCAGTTGGGTCGCAGCTCGAGCATGATAGGGCCTCCCTGTAAAACCTCTCGCCCGGCACCTCATTGATGCAGGCTTTACCGTAAGTCCTCGACGAGAGGTCGCGCTCAAAGACTATTGCGAACGACGCGAGAAGCAAAGCCCACCCTCATCGACGTGGGCCTCATCCCGATGCCTGCGCGCGATCGTCCCCTCCGCTGCGGCGGGGGCCTTGCGAGCAACAACCTCCTCCATTGAATTTCCGCAAATGCTCGAGATTGGATACCGCCTAGATTCTCTTCATAACTTCGATGGATTTGGATATTTTCAGATAAATAAAATAACAATCCGATCACGTTAATAAATATTCAAATCCTTAATGTTTTGAAGTTTTGCAATTTATATTTACTTTACTCACAAATTATATTATAATTATCCAATAATATTAATGATCATTGAGACAATCATTAATGCATCGAAACGGAAGTGCGAAAACACGATGGGCGCAATCTCTCTGAGGTCAGTTGGCGACGTTCTTCAATCCGCACCGGAAGCGATGCTCGTCATCAATTCCGGCAAGATCGTCTACGCAAACGCCGAAATCACCGTAGCATTCGGCTACCTGGCTTCTGATCTGAAGGGACAGCCGCTACATCTGCTGATTCCAAGCCTGCAGAAATCCGCCGGTGAGGATTCCAGCCATGCCTGGCTCGCCACACCGGGCCGCGGCGTCTTCAGGGCTCCCGACGCGCTGGTCGGGCGCAGGTAGGACGGCAGCGCCTTCGCCATCGAGATGACGATGAGCCAGATCACCATTCAAGGTGAGCGCTTCGTGATGGGTGTCATTCGCGACATCACCGACCGCAAGGGGCTCGAGGCGGTCCTGGAAACCGTCCACATCCAGATGATCGCCTCGGCGCGACTGTCGTCGCTCGGCGCCATGGCGGGCGGCATCGCCCACGAAATCAATAACCCGCTTGCGGTCATCCACGCCCTCGCGAGCGATCTTGCCGAGCAGGACGTCATCACCCGGGACGAGGCGGTCTCCTGCGCCGTCCAGATCGTCGAGTATGCCGAGCGAATTCTGAAAATCGTCGTCAGCTTGCGGCATTTGTCGCGCGACGGGGCCCATGATCCCTTCGAGGCGACCGCGGTGGGCAGGATCGTCGGTCAGACGCTTGATCTCTGCGAGGAGCGCTTCCGCACCAACTCGGTGACGCTCTATGCCCCCTCCATCGATCCGGATTTGCGGATTCCCTGCCGCGAAGTGCAGATCTCGCAGATCCTCGGCAATCTCCTGCTGAACGCGTTCGACGCAGCGATGGACCAGATCGGCGAGCGATGGGTTCGACTCGAGGTCGGGGTCGAAGGGCTCGAGCTCGTCATCTCGGTGATCGACAGCGGCAGCGGAGTCCCCGAGCTGCTCAAGGCTCGGATCATGGAGCCGTTCTTCACGACCAAGCCGATCGGTCGGGGCACCGGCCTCGGTCTCAGCCTGTCGAAGCAGTTTGCCGCCGAGCATGGCGGGTCGCTCGGCATCGACGAGAGCAATCTCCACACCTGCTTTTCGCTTCGCCTACCGCTTTCGCAGCCGGGGAGGCCCAATTGAAACTTAGCGACGCCACCATCCTCATCGTGGATGACGAGACCTCGCTCCTCGGCATCTACAAACATTGGTTCGAGAACGAGGGCTGTCGCGTCCTGACCGCGACCCAGGGCCTTGAAGCTCTGGATCTCCTGGCCGCGAACCAGATCCACATGATCGTTTCCGACGTCCGCATGCCGAAGATGGACGGGTTCGCATTGGCAAAGCGGGTCCAAGAGGCCGCGGAATATTACCCGAAGATCATTTTCATCAGCGGCTTCAGCGAGGTCACGGATCGCGACTGCTACGGCCTCGGCGTCGAGGCGATCATGTCGAAGCCCTTCAAGCGCAAGGCTCTGCTCGATATGGTGGCGCGCAGCCTGACGCCTCGTGACCAGTTGTGGCAATGCGCTCCGATGGCGACGGCGCCGGACCTTAGCTTGGTTGTGGCATTCGAGAGCCTACACAGCGCCGTGGATCAAGGGCTGATCGCGTTCGGTCACGGCGGGATCTGCATTCGATCGGAGTTGCAGCTCCCTGTCGGAGACACGGTTACGCTCGACGTCGGATTTGCCGCCGATCACCACGCTTTGTCGGGACAGGGGATCGTGCGTTGGATCGCCAGCGACGAGCGGCAGATCGGGGTCGAAATCACCTGTATCGGCGATGCCGATCGTGCTTGGGCCGCCGAACTGGCGGAGCACAACGAGACCGTCTCGTTCATTCCCATCCACTCCTGACGACATACCGCGAGCGAGACGCGCGCCGGCCTCGGCACTCGCGTTTTCCCCTCCCGCCCGCCCGGGCGCCCCTCCGAAGTTCGACCCCAGTGTCGACGGACTCAGGCAGCCGGTCTGCGGGTATGCCAATCGGTCACCGACTGAAAGGCGTGGGCCGCACGCGCCAGCCGGTCCTCCGAGACATGGGGACCGACGAGCTGTGCGCTCAACGGCATACCGGCGGCATCGATCCCCGTCGGGAACGTGATGGTCGGGCTGCCGGAAAAATCATAGGGCGCGGTGAAGCGCAGAATGCCGTTGAGCACGCTCGGGTCCTCGCCATATTCGCTCATAGCGGCCAGGCTCGGGGTCGGCATCGGCATGGTCGGGATCAGCATCAGATCGATGTCTTCAAACAGCGTTTTCAGACCGCCGGAAAACGCCAGCCGCTCGTGCATCGCCGCGGCGATATCGAGCCCGGTCAGTGACCGCCCCTGCTCGATCAGCGCGGCAAGGTCGGGGCCGTATTCGGATTTGCGCGCAGGATAGGTCGCGAGATGGGCGGTCGCGGTCTCGACCGAGCACATCGGGATCCACAGGCCGACGAGATTTTCGAAGGCTGGAACACGGACTTCGCGGATACGCGCGCCGAGGGCGATCAGAACCCTCTCGGTCTCGCGGAGTGCCGCGACCACTTGCGGATCAATGCCGTCGCTGGTGTAGCGCCGATCGATACCGATCGTGATGCCGCGCAAGCCGGCGCCGATGGCGGCGAGATAATCCGGCACGGCATCGCTCAAACTTGTCGGATCAGCCGCATCCACGCCGGCGATGACACTCAGGATCGCCGCGGCGTCGGCGGCGCTGCGGGCCATCGGTCCGATATGATCCAGCGAGTCGGCAAGCGCGAACACACCGTGGCGGCTGACCCGCCCCCAGGTCGGCTTGATCCCGGTCAACCCGCAGCACGCCGACGGGAAGCGGATCGAGCCGCCGGTATCGCTGCCCAACGAGCCGTAGCACAGCCCCGCCGCGGTCGCGGCGCCCGAACCGCTCGACGATGAGCCGACCCAATGCTGCTCGTTCCAGGGATTGAGCGGCGCCGCCAGAGCCGGGTGATGGCTGGTATAGGCGCCCTCGGTCATCTGGAGCTTGCCGAGCACGATCGCGCCGGCACGCTCCAACCGGTCGACGACGGTGGCGTTGTAGCTCGGCACAAACTCCCGCAGCATCGTCGTCCCAGCCGCCGTCGGCGCGTAGGTCGTGTAGCACAAATCCTTGAGCGCGATCGGCACGCCATGGAGCGGCCCGCGCCAGATGCGCCGGGCCAGTTCGTCTTCGGCGGCCTTGGCCTGCGCCAGCGCGCGGTCCGCGAGGACCGTCGCGTAGCTGTGATAACGACCGTCGAGCGCGTCGATCCGGTCCAGCATCGCCTCGGTCACCGCGACCGGCGACAGCTCGCGCCGCCGCACCCGCTCGGAGATTTCCAGCAACGGCGCATAATGCAGATCGCTGAGCGGCATGCTTTCCCTCCTCCAAACAGCGGTACTCATTTTAGATCAGCTCCGGCAACACCGGCGACGTCGCACTGGTCGCACCGAGATCAGTCACGCCCATCTGCCGCAACTGACCGAGCGTGTCGCCGACGACGACGTCCTCGATGATCAGACCATCGGCGAAGCGCAGCATATGCGCCTGCGTCCACACGACCCGGCGCCCGGTTGCCGGCACCCCGGCGAACGTGCCGGACTGGGTGCCGCGCAGAACGACGAGCGCCGCGACACGCTCGGTCTGCACCCCCTTGCCGACTTCGTGCGTGCCCGTTTCTGCGATCAGCCAGCCGCCTTCGATCAAGGCGTTGATATCGCCGAAGCCGGAGCGTAGATCGCCGACCCAGCGCCTGCACCCGGCCGCTCCGTGAACCGCTTCGGCGGGCCCGGGGAAATAGCCGATGAAGTCCGGATGCAGGATCTCCTCGAGAACAGCGAGATTGCCGTTGTTGAGCGCCTGATCGAGGAAGCGGCAGAATGCCGCCTTGTTGGTCCGCATCGACATCGAGGTGCCTTGTCCTGCGATTACTGAATTTCTTCGATCGGGAAGTACGCCAGCAGACCGGTCCGTTCGTGGCAGTTGACGTACTCGAAATCGCCGCTGCCGCGCGGCAGAATATGGGCCTCGGCCCAGACCAGCAGTTCCGAGCTGACCTCGGCGGCGCCCAGCTGGTCCAGCATCTCCATATAGGTGTGGTAGAGCGCCAGATGTGACGGCTGGGTCCGCGCGGCCCGCTCCATGTGGCGCAGGCTCAGGAAATAGATCAGCGTGTTGTGCTTCTGGAAATCGGCGCCGGTCTCGACATTCTGCTCGATGGTATCGCGCAGGGCGATGGCGCCGCTCAAACTCGGATTGTCCCGCAGATAGGCGACGAATTTCTGAAACACCGGCTTGACCCGGGTTTCCCAGCCATCGCGCTCGCGGGGGTCGACGACCGTGCTGGTATCCGCCCCCTCCCGCACGAAACAAAGATTGTCCGGCGCATGAATTCGCAGCCTCTTGCCGCGCGTCACGCGACCGGCGACCGGTGCGATCTCGGCAAGGAAATCGGACTCGAAATGATCGGTCTTCGACGCCGCGAAACGGTCGCGATAGCCGCCCCAATAGCCCCAATTCCCGCTCGGCTTCGATGCGGCGGCATGGGTGCAGCCGAAGCGCCGCTTGCCGCTCAGGCCGAAGCCGAGAAACCCGAAGCGATCGGCATCCGGCGTGAGAATTTCCCGCCAAAACCCGAGTTCGCCCTGCGACGGCAGGTCCCGCCACCATGACAGCACCTCGGGACGGTCGAGCCATTGCCGGAACGCGGCGGTGTCGAGCCAATAGGCCATCAGGATCGTCTCATAATATCCCGCGGCGTCGCGGTGGTGACAGCGCTCGACGACACGCGGGCCGTCCGCCTGGGTGAACAGCCGGCGTAGCTCCGCGATGAACGCGGTTCCGGATTCAGCCGTCGGTCCTTGGACGCCGAACTGGGCGAAGACGATCTGCGCGATATCCGCTTCGCGGCCCGGGCTGCCGGCGAAATCCTCGTCGGCGTGATGACGCAAACCGCTGCGCGCCGCGACACTCGTCGAATCATCCGAGGACATCGAAACCCCGTTCTGTCAAAAAGGGCGACCTGCACTCGAGCTTAGGCGGAATTCTGCGTTCGCGGTACAGCATTTGCGGACCCCTGGTGGCCGGCGCGGCATTCGGCGCCCCAGCCTGATCGCAACCATCGACGAGTCACAGCGGCCGGTCGATCGCCTTGAACACCTCAGCCACCCAATCCACGAACACCCGCAGTTTAGCGTTGAGATAACGATTGGGCGGGTAGAGGACGTGCAGCGGAATCGGCGGACGCTTCCAGTCAGGCAAGATCTCGACCAGGCTGCCGTCGTCGAGATAGGGGGCCGCGACGAAGCGCGTTGCCTGACCGATCCCGAGACCGGCGACGAGGCCGGTCATATGTGCTGTGCTTTCATTGACGGCGACCATGGCCCGGGCGTCGATCTCGACCCGCTCGTCGCCGCGATGAAACAGCAGCGAGAACGGCTTCCCCGTCGCTGAAGAGAAATAGCTGAAGAAGACGTGGTCATCCGCGAGATCTGCCGGATGCCGTGGCATGCCGTGCGTCTCCAGATAGGAGGGTGCGGCGCAGGTCACATAGTCGAGGTCGCCGATATGACGGGCAATCAGCGATGTATCGGCCAGCCGACCGCCGCGAATCGCACAATCGACGCCTTCGCCGATCAGGTCGACGGGACGATCGCTCACCCCGAGATAGACCTCGATATCGGGATATCGCTCGCGGAACCCTGGCAGCGCCGGGATCAGGATCAGATTGGCCAGCGACGAGCCGATATCGACCCGCAGCCGCCCTTTCGGCTGCGCTTTCGCCCGGCGCGCGGCGGCATCCATGTCTTCGATTTCGGCGATCAGCGCCTTGGCGCGCTCGTAATAGGCCGCGCCCTCCGCGGTGATGTTGGTCGTCCGGGTGGTTCGCTGGATCAGCTTGGTGCCGAGGTGATCCTCGAGATCCGCGATCAGCTTGCTCACCGTCGAGCGCGGCAGGGTGAGCTGATCGGCCGCCCGCGCGAAGGTGCCGGCTTCTGCAATCCGCACGAAGCAGCGCAGCGCGAGAAGCTGATCCATGACAGGCGTATCCTCTTCAGCTGTAAATAAACATTATGCATGTGCGTGCATTATAAAAACATATCTCACCAATTTAATCGCCAGGATGTCCACCGCATATGCCTCTCCAGCATCACGCAACAGGCAATGGAGAGCATCATGACAAGGAAACTCGCGGGCAAAATCGCGGTCGTCACCGGCGGCACCACCGGTATCGGCCTGGCCACGGCCAAGACCTTCGCGGCCGAAGGGGCACACGTCTTCATCACCGGCCGGCGCAAATCCGAGCTGGACGCTGCGGTCGCAGCCATCGGCACCCACGCCACCGGCATTCAGGCGGATTCGGCGAAGCTGGACGAACTCGACGGCTTGTACGAAACGATCAAGTCGCGAAAGGGTCACATCGACGTGCTGTTCGCCAATGCCGGCGGCGGCTCGATGCTGCCGCTCGGCGCGATCACCGAGGAGCAGTTCGACGACACATTCGACCGCAACGTCAAGGGCGTGGTGTTCACCGTGCAGAAGGCGCTGCCGCTGCTCGCCGACGGCGCCTCGGTGATCTTGATGGCCTCGACCACCAGCATCAAGGGGACGGCGGCTTTCAGCGTCTACAGCGCCACCAAGGCGGCGGTGCGCAACCTGGCGCGCAGCTGGATCCTTGACGTCAAGGGGCGCCGCATCCGCATCAACGCCGTCAGCCCTGGCCCGATTCGGACCCCCGGCCTGCTCGGTATCGCCGGCACCGAAGCCGCGGCCCAGCAAGGCCTACTCGACTATTTCGCGAGCCAGATCCCGCTGGGCCGCGTCGGCGAACCGGAAGAGGTCGCCAAGGCGGTGCTGTTCCTGGCCTCCGACGATTCCAGCTTCGTCAACGGCACCGAACTTTTCGTCGACGGCGGTCTCGCGCAGGTCTGACGGATCGATGTCCCGCCCCCTACGCGTCACAGCACCGGGGGCGGTGCTGCGTATTCTGCACCGCCTTGCCCGGCATGTTATTGACGGATCATCCCCGAACTTCACAATCTTGCCATCCACGGGCGAGCGCGGAGCATATGCGGCCATGGCCGAGTACGAGGGTGAAGTCTTCGATCCCGACCGCGTCGCCCGGCTTCCGGCCGAGTGCTGTACCGTCGCCATCAATCCTCTGCTGCGCGAGCTGATTATCAGGGCTTTTCAGCTGCCGCGTCTCGATGACGAACATGGCCCTGCGGTGCCGCTGATTCAGCTGCTGCTCGACGAGTTTACGGCAGCCCCGATAGAACGTCTGCATCTGCCGCTGCCGACCCGCGCCTGCGCAGCATCGTCGACCAACTCAGCGCCGACCCATCGGACCGCGCGACGCGACACTCCGTCTCGCCCCCTCCCGCGGCCAGGAAATGACCGCCACCAAGATCGCCGCGAGACCATAGAGGCTGACCGCGACCGGCAAGCGGGCTCGCATTCTCGCGGGTCACGCCCGGGTACTAGGTAGAGATACCCAGATAGATTCGGAGCCTAGGCGCTCGGCGCGCCGGGCAATAGCCTTTCTTACGAATTGATTAACCAATCCACTGCGTGAGGAGCGGCAGCGCTGTGCATACGCGCCTCCGATCGCACGACGCACTTTCGCGAACATCTCACGCATTTTTGTCAGCTGGAGCACCACGATGAAACGTCGCCATATCTTATCCGCCGCTTCCCCGATCGCGTTGCTGGTGTGCTCGCTCGGCTTATCGAGCGGATCTGCGCTCGCAGCGACTTGCACGCTGAGTGCGCCGACGACCTGGAGCGCCGACAGCGACGGCAGCTGGGGACAGGGGACGAACTGGAGCGGCGGGGCGACGCCCAACGGCGCCGGCGTCAATACCTGCATCACCGACGGCACCAGCAAGGTGACGCGCGATACCAATGCAACGGTCGGAAGCCTGCAGATCGCGCATGGCAACACCTTGAGCGGCGGTCGCGGCACCTCGTTCACGATCACGGGCCCACAATTCATCAATGCCGGCAATGCCGATTTCAATGCCGGTTCTGGCAGTAATTCGATCCTCACCTTCGGCGGAAACACGTCGATCTCGGGCGGCGGCACGGTCACGCTCAATCCCGGTGACGGCAATGGCGCCATGTTCGTCCGCGGCAATGGCTTCACCCTGACCAACATGGACAATCTCATCCAGGGGTCCGGAAATTTCGGCGATGATGGCCTCGGCGTCGTCAACCACGGCACGATCAACGCGAACAACGGTACCCAGCCGCTCACGCTCAATGGCGGCAATGGCGGCGTCACCAATACCGGCACGCTCGAAGCCAGCAATGGCGGCACGCTGAACCTGAACAACACGACCACCAATACCGGCGGGACGATCATCGGTGACGGCGGCACGGTCAATCTGGCCGGCAAGGTCCTCGGCGGCACGCTCACCACGGCCAATGGCGGCACCGTGCAGACGGGCGGCACGGTATTGCTCGACACTGTAACCCTGTCGGCGGGCAGCACCTACACTGCCGGGCACGGCACCAACACGACCTTGGATGGCGGTCTGACGAACAACGGCCTGGTGCAGCTGAACGCCGGCGGTGGCAGCAACGTTCTCGTCAATATCGGCACGGATGTCACATTGTCCGGGGGTGGCACCGTGACCCTGAACCCCGGCGACGCGAATGGCG
>CAIUCF010000462.1 GCA_903897565.1 uncultured Rhodospirillales bacterium
CCAAAGCCGATCTCAAGATGGCCCGGATCACCCGCGGCTATGCCACGATCACCGCTCCGATCGATGGCTACGTCGCCAACCGCTCGGCCCAGCGCGGTGCCTACGTCACGACCGGCACGACCCTGCTCGCCATCGTCCCGGCGCGGGGTCTCTGGGTCGATGCGAATTTCGAGGAAGACAAGCTTGCCCGCATGAGACCCGGCAATCCGGTCGCATTCACGGCCGACGAGGTTCCCGGTCGAACCTTCCACGGCGAGGTCGTGAGCCTCGCGCCCGCCACCGGCGCCGTCTTCAGCGTGATTCCCCCGGAAAACGCGACCGGAAACTTCACGAAGCTGGTGCAGCGCGTCCCGGTCCGCATCCGTATCGACGAGGATGCCGACCAGCTCGGATTGCTGCGTCCCGGCCTGTCGGCCACGGTGAGCGTGGATACGAGAACGGTCGTCGCGGCGCGGCAATGACTCCGCGCGAGGCACGGGCGCAATCCTGGCGCGGGGTCGTCGCCTTCGCAATCATGTGCGTCGGCTACTTCACCGCGCTGCTCGACATTCAGATCGTCTCCTCCTCGCTCGCCAATATCGGCGGCGGACTCTCGGCCGGAAAGGACGATATAGGCTGGGTCCAGACGGCATATCTGATCGCCGAGATCATCGTCGTGCCGATGTCCGGCTGGCTGACCCGCGTGTTCTCGACACGCTGGCTGTTTGCCGGCTCGGCGCTCGGCTTCACCTTGGCGAGCATGCTGTGCGGCATGGCCTGGAACATCGAGAGCATGATCGTATTCCGCGCCCTCCAGGGCCTGCTCGGCGCCTCGATGATCCCGACCCTCTACACCTCGGCGTTCTACTATTTCGAAGGCCAACGCCGCCTCATCGCCGTCGCCGTGGTCGGGGTCCTGGCGTCGCTGGCGCCGACTTTGGGACCGGTGATCGGCGGCTGGATCACCGATACGCTGAACTGGCACTGGCTGTTCTACATCAACCTCGCCCCCGGGCTGCTGGTCGCGGCGGGAGTCGCCTGGCTGGTCGATATCGACGATCCCGATCCCGGCGAAATCTGGCAAGGCGATTATCCAGGGATTATCCTGCTGGCGATCGCACTCGGCACCCTCGAATATGTGCTCGAGGATGGCGCCCGCTGGAACTGGCTCAACGACACGACGATCCGACACTGCGCCGGAATCTCCGCGATCAGCAGCGTGTTGTTCGTCGCCCGCAGCCTCACCTATGCCCACCCCGTCGTGGACCTGCGTGCGCTCGGCAACCGCAATTTCGCGATCGGCTGCCTCGTCTCGCTGGTCACTGGCGTCGGCGTGTTCTCGACGATCTACCTGACACCGCTGTTCCTCGAATATGTCCGCGCGATGCCGGCCTGGCAAACCGGCCTGGCGATGGTTTCGACCGGGCTCGCATCGCTGGCCGGAGTGCCGTTCTACATCGCTCTGGTCCGCCGCGTGGATTTGCGATGGCTCCTGATGGGCGGGCTCGCCAGTTTCGGCATCGCCACTTGGCTGTTCAGCTTCATCACCCATGACTGGGGCGGGGCGCAGTTGATGTACCCGCAGATTTTCCGCGGCCTGCCGCAGATTTTCGCCGTCGCCCCCTGCATCACCCTCGGCCTCGGCAGCCTGCCGCCGGAACGCCTGAAATACGCCAGCGGCCTGTTCAACATGATGCGCAATCTCGGCGGTGCGATCGGCATCGCGGTATCGAGTGCGATCCTGAACGACCAGACCAATCATCATTTCCTCTACATCGCCTCGCGCCTGACCACGGCGAATGGTCCGATGCGGGACAGCGTCGACGAGATGAGCCGACGCCTGGCGCCGGCCTTGGGCTCGGTGCAGGCCGGTCATGCTGCGGCCGTCCATCAAATGTTCGCCATCGCGTATCGCGAAGCCTTCACCATGGCCTTCGCCGACGCCTTCCGCACCATCATGGTCGTGTTCCTGCTGACGACACCGCTCGTGCTGCTGATGCGCAAGGTCAGGAGCTAGGCCCGGACGGTCCTTGTCGCCGGCGGGGAGAGGTGCTTATCCTCGACGACGCCACTGCCACGGAGGAACGCGCCATGACCGCACGACGCTTCTCGGTTTGCCTGACCTTCGATTTCGACGCCATGTCGGCCTGGATCGGCTCGGTCAAGGCGCGCAATCCGAGCATGATTTCGCGCGGCGAATTCGGCGCTGTCGCCATCCCGCGGATCCTCGCCCTGCTGAAGCGCTACGATATCCGCAGCAGCTTCGCGATCCCTGGCCATACCGCCTACGCCTTCCCGGATCACGTCCGCATGATCCGCGACGCCGGCCACGAGATCGTCCATCACGGCTGGGTCCACGAGAACCCCGCCGATTTCGACGAGGCCGGCGAGCGCAATATCCTCGACCAGGGGCTGAAGGCGCTTCACGAGGTCGCAGGCGTGACCCCGCAAGGCTACCGCTCGCCCGCCTGGGACGTCAGCCCGCGCACCATCGGCCTGCTGCGCGAGTACGGCTTCCTTTATGATTCCAGCTTCATGGGCAACGACTACAGCCCCTACTACCTGCGCGACGGAGATTCGTTCTCGCTCGACGGCCCCTATGTCTTCGGCACGCCGACCGATCTCGTCGAAATCCCCGTGGCCTGGCATCTCGACGATTTTCCGCAGATGGAGTTCGTTCCCGGCTTCTCGACCGCACTCAACCCGCCTTCCAACGTCGAAGAGATCTGGCGCGGCGATTTCGACTGGGGCTACGCCAATGTGCCCGGCGGCATGATCGACATCACCATGCATCCCCAGGTCATCGGCCGTGGCCACCGCATGCTGATGCTGGAGCGGCTGATCCGCCATTTCCGCGAGCATGAGGGCGTCGCTTTCGACACGCTCGGCACGGTGGCCGCACGCTGGA
>CAIUCF010000463.1 GCA_903897565.1 uncultured Rhodospirillales bacterium
TGAGCGTTGATACCTGTGGAGCGGGTGTTTTTGTGGTTCTCGGGTATCTTGTCGTATGATCAGTATTAGGGCATAGGGATAACTAGCTGCGGTTTTCGCTCGCACGAAGAAGAATAAGTTCGGGATTTTGGGTTGACCGTGTGGGGTTCGGGTCGCCGGAGGTTCTGTAGATAAACGAGTGGGTAAGGCAGGAGCTTTAAGTTTGGAAAACATGCGTCATCGGATAGCCCGAATTGCTGTCCAGAATCGTTGGGTCTCGCTGTCGGTCGCCTTGCTGATCACGGCATTTTTCAGCTACGGGCTGAAGGACGTCCACGGGAAGACGATTTTTTCGGACTTGTTTCCGACGACGCACCCATTCGTTAAGACATTCAAAGATCACCCGAATTTCGGCAATCCGCTGACGGTCACCATGATGATCGAGCGGACCGACGGCCAGAGCATCTACAACGCCGACACCTTGGCGAAGATGTGGTGGTTGTCGCGCGATATCGATCTCGTGCCCGGCGTGAACCACGATCAGATCGTGTCGATCGCGACCGAAAAGGCGCGCTACGTTACCCTGACGGCGGACGGCATCTACTCGAATCCGATCCTCGACGAGCATCTGCCCAAGACCGATGCCGAGCTGACGGAGATCAAGCGCCGCGTCAACGAATCGCCGAGCACGCGGACCTTCCTGGTGTCGAAGGACGCCACGTCTCTGATCCTCAACGCGACCTTCATCGAACGGCTCGTCGATTACGGCGTGGTGTTCGACGACGTGCAGGCGCTGGTGACGAAGTACAGCGATGACCATACCAAGATTTTTGTCGCCGGCTTCCCGACCCTGACGGGCTGGGTCTACCACTTCGGCTCGCAGACGCCCGAGATCTTCGCGGTGACCCTGGGCCTGATGTTCCTGTTCCTGGTCATTGTGATGCGCAACCTGGCGGGCGTGCTGACACCGGCACTGGTCTCCGGCATGTCGGCGATCTGGGGCTTCGGTTTCGTCGGCTGGATTCAGCAGCCGGTCGAACCGCTGCTGATGGTGGTGCCGCTCCTGCTGATCGCACGGTCGTTCAGTCATTCGGTGCAGGCGACGGAGCGGTATTTCGAAGTGTTTGCCGAGGTCGGCAACAAGTCGAAGGCGGCGGAGCTGTCACTCGCGGTCATGATCGCACCGGGCACGCTCGGCATCTTCACCGATGTCTGCGGCTTGTTGATGGTCGGTGTCGCGCCGATCCCGGCGCTGCAGCGTTTCGCGCTGTTCACGGGCTTCTGGGCCGCGATGCTGGTCCCGACCAGCGTGATCATGACCCAAGTCTTTCTCAGCATTCTCCCCGCGCCGAAGAATGTTGCCGACCGCATCGGTCGCAATGCCGGCGGCGTGCAGAAGGCGCTGAACAACATCCTGCTGAGCATCTCGAAGCTCAGCACCGGCGCGATGGCCAAATACACGGCGGTCGCCTTCATCATCTTCTCGATCGCGTCGCTGGCGATGATGCTGCGGATCCAGATCGGCAACCCGGTCGAGGGCAGCAACCTGCTGCGCTATGACTCGGCCTTCAACACCGCCGTGCGCGAGATCAACGAGAAATTCCCGGGCGTGATGACGCTCGAGGTCGTGTTCGAGGGCAAGGAAGGCCGCATTCTTCGGCAGTCGGATACCCTGGTGACGATGACCCGGCTGCAGCATTGCGTCGAGAATCATCCGCATCCGCCGACGGCGACCTTGTCCTTCGCTGACTACGCGCCGGATGCCAACCGCATGTTCAACGGCGGCAATCCGAAGTGGTCGGCGATCGATCATGACGACTTGTCGGCCTCGGCGGCATCGGTGGCGCTCATGGTCGGTGCGAGCCCGACGGCCTATGCCCATGTCGCGGATTTCGACCTGAAGAACGCAACCGTGTCGCTGTGGTACGCCAACAACAAGCAGACGACTGTCGATGCGGCCCTGATCGGCGTGCGGCAGTGCCTGGCGATGGTCGGCACGGAGCATCAGAATTTCCGCATCCGGCTGGCGACGGGCGCGATCGCGCTGCAGCAGTCGATCAACGAGACGGTCGATTTGTACCAGTGGTACATCATGGCGGGCATCAACCTCGTGATCGGCATCGGCTGCACCTGGGCCTATCGCTCCTTCGCTGCCGCCCTGATCCTGCTGGTTCCGGTGAACCTGGCGAATGTGGCGCTGACCGCGTTCATGACCCTGGCCGGACTCGGCCTCGACGTGAACAGCCTGCCGATCCTGGCGATCGGTATCGGCGTCGGCATCGACTACGGCATCTACCTCCTGACCCGCA
>CAIUCF010000464.1 GCA_903897565.1 uncultured Rhodospirillales bacterium
CGCGGCGCTGACGGCGTCGCGGAGCAGCGTCGCGACCCGCTCCACCTCACGGATGCCGCGGAGCATCGGCTGGGGGCGGTTCACGTGCCAGGGCCTGACATGCGGCCACAGCGTGCCGTAGGCCAGGCGATCTTCACCGAGCACGGAGAGCGCGATATTGCCGTAGCCGCCACGGCCCTAGCGGATGGTCGCCGAGTCGACCTGCTTGAACGGAATATTGAGTGCATAGGTGATGGCCACGCCGGCGCGGATCACGATCCGTTGCGAGGTGATCGTGTAGACCGTGGTCCGGCCGAGGAGCACTGCCAGCAGGCCGAGCAATCCGAGCCCGAAGAGCGCGACCGGCAGCAGCGAGACCAACGCCGCCACGGCGACATGCGGATCTCCGGTCGCGGCCATGCGCGTATGCGCCCGCCAAGCCATCAGCCCGCCGAAATAGACGGCGACAAGTCGGATGTGGAAGACATCCTTCGCCAGTTCCCAGGAGGATGGCGCGCCCTGCCACAGGATCGTTTCGCCGGCGGGCGGCCGTTCCGGCAATCCCCGGATCGGCTCGCTCTGATAATCGTCGTGGTCGCCGCTCATAGGATCGGCTCCGACCGTGCCGGCGTGGCGTAGAGGAAACCGGCGCCGTAATAGGCCGTCACCCGTTCTTCCTCGTAGAAGGTGATCTGGTCGGGCTGCTCCAGCCGCGGCACATCGGCGAATTGCGCGGCGGTGATGGCGTCGACCTTGACCTGGCGCCGGCTCTTATTGATTTTCGCCATGGTCATCGGCACCAGCACGGTGGTTTCCGAAGTTCCGAGCGAGACTTCGAGGTAGCGGATCATGACCTCGACGCGATCGACCCAGGCGTCGACGACCGTGCCGACAGCAACGCCGTCGGTGCCGATGACCCGCATGCCGCGGGGGTCGGGGTCACCCTTGGCGACAAAGAAGCCTGCCGCCGCGCGCAGCGGCACGATCTTCGGCTGGCCATGGATCGTGACGTCGGGCACCCGTGCCCGCTCGGCATAGGAGCCCGGTCCGACCCCGGCGAGCATCGGATTGCCCGTCGGCTCCAGTGGTGAGCCTGGAACGATTGAGGTTCGTCTGGCCGTGAGCGGACGCCGGTCGCGATCGCCGTTGGGAACCGTGACGTCCCCCCAACCATAGGGCTGATGAAAGGTTTTCGGCGGCGCCGTGAACAGTACGCCGCCATTGGTGCGGACACGGCCGCTCGGATCTTCCTCGAGCGGGTACCCCTCGCGCCGGTCCTCCCGCCGCAGGTACAGGATCAGCATGACGAAAAAGCCGAAAAACGCGAAAATTGCGATCGTCGCAAAATCGATCCCTACATAGGTATGATGCATGATGTCCTCCGCACTCCGGAATATTTCAGGTCCGCAACTCGGTCAGTTCGAACCCGCCCGGGCTCGCAACGCGCTGTGGGTTTACATGGCGGGCGAGCGGTCCCATCGCGACCAGACTCGCCAGCAATAGAATGATTTCAAGGTAATAGACCGTGCCGTAGCCGGTTTCGTGGCTCACGAGGGTCGCCCCGAGCGCGCCGTGCAGGGCGAGGCTCGACACGACGTCGCGCAAGACCCCGGCAAAGGCGATGGCAAGGCCGGCGCCGGTCGCCTGCACCGCGCCCCAGGCGCCGAGCGCAAGGCCGGTTCGCCCGGCCTTGTCGAGCCCCATCGCCGCGGTCAAGGTGCCGACCGAGAACAGCCCGGCGCCGAAACCGATCAGGGTGGCGCCGACGCGGAACAACAGCGGCGAGTCGAGCGGTGCGGCAAGCAACACCGAAATGAACGCGGGCAGTCCGGCCAGCAGGCCGTGCGCGGCCAGGCGGTAGGGATCGGAGCCCCGCGTCAGGGCGCGGGCCGCGACACCGAAGGCGATCAGCCCGCCGCCGGCCATCAGCGCCGTCAGCATGGTCGTCTGGCCGACGCCGAGATGGAGGACTTCGCCGCCATAGGGCTCAAGCAGCGTATCCTGCATCGCGAAGGCGACGGTGCCGAGTCCGACAGCGACGAGGAACCGCTTCATCGTCGGCACCGAAGCCGACAAATCCCACCACGAGCGCCAGAAATCCGGCGCGCCGTCGCCACGTGGCGCGGTCCGGGTCGGGTCGCGCGCCTCCTGTTTCCACAGCGCAATGACGTTGACGATCATGGTGAGGGCCGCCGAACCCTGGATCACCTGGATCAGCCTGACCGGCGTGAAATGGGTCAGCAGAAGTCCGAAGGCGAGGCCACTGATGACCACGCCGATCAGGAGCATCGAACACATCAGCGCCACAACGCGGGGCCGGACCCTTTCCGTCGCCAGATCGGTCGCCAGCGCGAGGCCTGCCGTCTGGGTCGTCTGCATTCCGGCGCCGATCAGGAGAAAGGCCAGCGCCGCGCCGAACTGTCCGACCACCACCGGGGCACCGTTATCGCCCGACAGCACCAGCAGCGCGAACGGCATGATCGCAAGGCCGCCGAATTGCAGCAGAGAGCC
>CAIUCF010000465.1 GCA_903897565.1 uncultured Rhodospirillales bacterium
CATATCGCCGTGCTGGGTCCCGCCACCGCTGAACCCGACAACGATCAGCTGGCGGCGCTGTTTCCGGAACGCGACCTCGTGAGCTGCCATGTCGCAGCCCGAGGCGCTCGGATCTGGTCCGATTTCCAGGTCCATGACGACGGGCTCGGCCGCTTGCTGATCCACAATAGATCGCTGCTCCCGGGCGACCTGTCGCGGCTGGTGCAGCATCTCCAAGAGCTCGGAAACTATCGCAACATGGCCCTGCTCGGCTTGCCGGAGGCCCAGGCGCTGGCGCCGGAGCTCACCTCCCTGGATCGTCGGCTCGGTCGCCTGACCGATCAGATCGCAGCCGCCCGCGATTCCGGCAGCGACGACGACCGCCTCCTCAGCGACCTGTCCGCACTCGCCGCAGAACTCGGCCATTTGACGAGCAGGACCAGCTATCGGATGCGGGCGACCGAAGCCTATTCCGAGCTGGTCCAGGATCGCCTGCGCAGCGTCGGCGGCGAGCGGGTCCCGGGCTTCCCGACCCTGGCCGATTTCACCGAGCGCCGGCTGATTCCCGGTGTTCGCACCTGCCGCTCGTTCGTCCGCCGGGTGGAAGACCTCTCGAACCGAACGGCCTGGACGAGTTCGCTGCTGCGGACGCGCGTCGAAACCACGATGGAGCGGCAGAGCCGTGATCTGCTCTACTCGATGAACCAGCGGACCGATCTGCAGCTGCGGCTCCAGCAGACCGTCGAGGGCCTTTCGGTGGTTGCGATCGCCTGCTACGGAACCGAGTTGTTCCACTTCCTCGCCGCCGCCGCCCATGAGGTCTATCCGCGCCTGAACGAAACCCTGGCGACCGCCGCCGCCGTGCCGATCATCGTCTTGGTGGTGTCCGGCGCCCTGCACCGCATGAAGCGGCGACTGCACCGGCGCGGCGAAGACCATACCGCTTGATTCGTCGACGGATCAGGGGCGCCGCCGCCACAGGTCGAAGAGATGCGCCGGAAACGATGCCGCCAACCACAGGGCGACCCAGGTCGCGCCACCACCGCCCATCGCCGCGCGCAGCGCCAGCAGCAGGAACAATCCGGGGAGCGCGGCGGTGGCGATGTCGATCCGCCGGCCTCGGTCGCCCGCGCCGGATTTGAGAAGCACCAGTGCCAGGGTTTCGACAAGCAGAACCGCAAGCACCAGGTCGGCAAGATGGGGGGAACCGAGAAACGCGCTCATCGACGTGCCCGACCCGGCCTGCGCATCACCGAAACGGCCCGTTCAGCGCGACCACCTGAAAGTTCAGCGCGGCGGCTATAGTGACCCAGAGCAGATAGGGGACGAGCGCCAGCCCCGAGACCACCGAACGTCGATACATCACGACGACGAGGGCAAGGATTGTCAGCCAATAGGGAAACACTTCGATCAACGCCCAATCGGGGCGCTGAATCCTGAAGAACAGCAGACTCCAAAGGACGTTCAGGAAGCCGTTGAGGGCGAACAGCCCGATGATCACCTGCCGTCCCATGCGCGCCGGTTCGCGGCAATAGGCCCTCACCCCGGAAAGCACGGCGAGCGCCAGGATGGTCGTCCAGATCGGACCGAACGCCGCATCGGGTGGTTTCCAGGATGGTTCGCGCAGCGCGTGGTACCAGGGGCCGAGATCCGTGAGGGTCGCGCCGACCGCCGCCACCAGGATCGCCGCCAGAGCGCCGATCAGCAGCGCATCCCAGCGCATCGCCGTGGTCCCGCTCATGTCCGCGCCAGACCGAGCAGATGTCCGAGATCGTTCAGGAAGATCCTTGCATGGGCGAGCGGGCTTTTGCGCACCAGCTCCTTGTTCATATACGCTTCCCAGGTCAATCTCTGGACGTCCGGGTCGGCGCACATCTTGACGAAGCGCTCGCGCCTGCGGTCGTTGCAGTACCAGAAATACTGCATGATCCCGAGGACCCAGAACACCAGGCCATGGGCCTTCATGAAACGCGTCCGCGCCGTCGCGAGCGCGGCGACCTTGCCGGTTGCCAGGAATTGCGCCACCGCGTCGGCCGCGAGCCGCCCTCCGGTCATCGCGTAGAAAATCCCCTCACCGGATGCGGGCGCAACGATGCCGGCCGCGTCTCCCGCCAATACCACATCCCGGCCATTGTCCCATTTCTTCAACGGCCGCAAGGGGATCGGCGCACCTTCGCGTCGCAGGGTCGCGCAACCGGCCAACCCGGCTCGCGCCCGCAAGTCGCGGGTCGCGTTCCGTAGCGAAAACCCCTTCCGCGCACTTCCGACCCCGATGCTGAGGGTGTCGCCGTGCGGAAAGATCCAGCCGTAGAAATCCGGAGAGACCTGTTCCTGGTAGTAGATATCGCAGCGGGTGCCGTCATAGGCACCCTGGTCGAGCTTCGGCGCCTCGAGGATCTCATGATAGGCGAAGACGTTCTTGGTCTTGCGGCTCTGCGGAATGGCCTGGCGGGCGACGGCGGAGGTTGCGCCATCCGCCCCGATTACCGCCCGAGCCCGCACGCGCACCAGGGATTCTTCGCCGCCGGCATCGAGCACCCGATAGACAACCACGGCGACGCCATCGCTCTCGCGGTCGATCCGCACGAATGTCCCGGTTTGACGCTCCGTGCCGGAGCCGGCCGCCCGTTCGCGGAGCCATTCGTCGAAGATCTCCCGGTCGACCATCGCCACGAAGCCTCCGTCGATCGGCATATCGACCTCCCGGCTGGACGGCGCGACGATCCGCGCCGATCGGCACCGCGCGACGATCAACGCCTCCGGGATCGCAAAATCGCGCAGCAATCGCGGCGGGATCGCGCCGCCACAAGGCTTGATCCGCCCGGCCCGATCGAGCAGCAACACCCGGTGCCCGCGGGAGGCCAGATCATTCGCTGCCGTGGCCCCAGCAGGCCCGCCACCGACCACGACCGCATCGTAGGTTTGAAGATCACTCATCGACATCATGCTCCGACATCTTGCAGGGCGGGCCGGGAGAGCACCGGACGGGCGGCACCGCCCTGGCCCAGCCGCAACGCGATGGCCGCCGCGACCAGAAAACAGCCGGCCTCCAGAGTGAAGACGCCGGCGAAGGCCATCGGGACCGAAGCGATCAGGTGTCTCGTGGCGTCGAGGCCGGTGGCGCCGAGGAAGCCGCCGATGGCGAAGGCCGCGGCCTGTGCTGCTCCCCAGACCCCCATCCTGATGCCCTCGCGCGAGTGCCGGCTGGCGCCGGCGAAGGACATCATCAAGCCGAGTGCGGAGACGGCGAAGATGCCGTTCGCGAATCCGAGAACGAACACGACGGGTGGCAGCGGAAGCGCGGGACGCAGCAGCCCGGCACTCGCCAGCCCGACCAGGGCCATCGCAGAGGCGACGCAGCCGAAGACGGTGCAGCGCTTCATCATGATGGTGCGATCGCCGCGAAGCAGCGTGCCGCCGAGGCCGATCAGTGCCATGCCGATCAGCACGCCGCCGTGCTGAAACGCGGCGAGCTGCGTCGATTGCCCCAAGGTGTAGCCGAAGACCAGGCCGGCATAGGGCTCCAGGATCAGCTCCTGGGCGCTGTAGGCGAGCATCGAAAAGAAGACGAAGATCGTGAAATCTCTGGCCAGCTTCTCGCGCCAGATCTGGCGCGTCGCAGCCAGAAAGCTCGGCGCCTCGGCGGCGCGAGGCCGCCCCTCGGACTCGACCGGAACCGTTCCCGCCTCGATGCCGCGGACCGCCACCAAGCTCAGCGCAAAGGCGATACCGGCGACGCTCGTCGTCACCAGGACCAGTCGCTGCGGCGAATAGGGGTCGAGTACATGGCCTGCGGTTGCCGCCGTCAAGACGATGCCGAGGATCATCATCACCCAGGCGATTGCCGCGGCGGCCGGCCGGCGCTCGGGCGCAACCCGGGTCGCCATGAGCGCGAGCAGCGAGGTCCCGCTGGCCGCGACACCGCCGCCGATCATGGCGAAGGCCAGAATGCCGAGGGCGATCCCCAATCCGGGCGTTGCGGGCATCGCGACCGTGGCGTCGGCGGCAAGAGTGGCACCGAGCGCCAAAACGCCCATGCCGCAGATGATCCAGGTGGTGCGGTTGTTCCCCGCGTCGGAACTATGGCCCCAGCGCGGTCGAGAAAGCTGGACCGCATAGTGCCAGGCTACCAGAGCCGCCGGCAGGCTTGCGGGCAAGGCCATCTCGACCACCATGACCCGATTGAGGGTGGCCGTCATCAGGACCACGACAGCACCGATCGCGGTCTGCACCAGGCCAAGTCGGACGATACCTGGCCAGCCGAGAAAACGAGGGGTCATGAAAATCCTCCAACGATCGGCCGTACCGCGAGGGCGGCGGCCAGCATGCCAAGCACGTAGAGTGTCGTCCCGGTGGCATTGTACCAGGGGGCGTATTTCTTGGGGTCGCGCAGCATCCGCGCCATCAGCGTGAATTGAATCAGCAGCAAACCGCCAATGATCGCCGCGTGGATCGGCCGCGACCAATGCGCCAGCGCCGCGACCACAATCACCTGCGGCAGAGCCATCACTGTGCAGGCCACCAAAGCCGCGTTCTCGACCCCCAATGTGACCGGAAGCGAGTTGACGCCCATCTGCCGGTCGCCGTCGACCGCCTTGAAATCATTCAAGGTCATGATGCCGTGAGCGCCCGCGCTATAGAGGCCGGCGAGCGCCAGGATATGCCAGTCGGGCAGGGTCCCGCACATCACCGCGGCGCCGGTGAACCAGGCGAGGCCTTCGTAACACAGGCCGACGACGCCCGGTCCCCACCAGCCGCTCAGCTTCAAGCGAAAGGGCGGCGCGCTATAAGCCCAGGACAGCAGCAATCCGATCGCCGCCGCCCAGAACACCCAGACCCCGAGAAGGGACGCGAATACCAGCGACAGGCTGGTCCAGAGGATCGCGATCCGCAGTCCCCAGTCGCCGGGAATGCGGCCCGAAGGGATCGGCCGCTCGGGTTGGTTGATGGCGTCGACATGGCGATCGAACCAGTCGTTCACCGCCTGGCTGGTCGCGCAGATCAATGGCCCGGCGAGCAGCATTCCCGCCACCAGCAGGGCCACGCTGTAGAGGCCCAGAGACACTCGAGACGAAACCACGCCGCACATGAAGGCCCACATCGGAGCGAACCAGGTGATCGGCTTCAGCAGTTCGAGCACCGCCCCGGGCGCGGGAAGGAGTCTAGAGGATGAGATGACATCGGAGCGAGCCATAGATGTCAGGCTAGTTTAACAGTTATTGACTGTCAACTAATTTGGACACTCAGTCCGAGAGTTGCCTCGAGCCGGGTTCGGGCTGGTTCGCTCAGTCGTCCGACTCGGAATCCGATTCCGAGTTGCCGACGCCGTGGCGCTTGAGCTTGGAATAGAGGCTCTGCCGGCTCAGGCCGAGGACCTCGGCCGCGTTGACGCGGTTGTTTCCGGTCAGGTCGAGCGCCGCCTCAATACACATCTGTTCGATAACATCCGTGGTCTCGGCGACGATCTCGCGCAGTGAGACCCGGCCGACCAGCTGCGTCAGTTGCTCCGCCGTCCGGGGCAGCTTGCGGAACTGGAGTTCCGGTACGCGAAGATTGCGGCGAGCCGGTCGGATCACGAAGCCATAGGAAGCTTCCAGCCCCTCCGGCACCGCCACCGCCGAGAGCTCGACATCCTCCTGGTTGCCATAGACAGTCCGCGCGACCGTGCCGAAATTCCGGACCGAACCGCGCTCCTGGAGATTGCCGACCAGGACTCTCAAGTCTGCGCCAGGGCGGCCGACAAACAGGCTCAACGATTGCCCTTTTGCCAGTTCGGTCGTCGCCAGCTGGGTCAATTCCAGGAAGGCCAGATTGACGTCGAGAATATTCAAGGCCTCGTCCGTGACGACGAAGGCGTCTGGAATCTGATTCAGGATACGAATCAAGCGAAGCTTGGAATCATCCCCCACGACCGGCAGGTCCACATTGGACTTCTGCAGGCTCACGAGGACATGCGCAGCACCGTCTTGGCGAAATAGCGAGGCGGTGGCACTGATCCCGGCCCTTCCATCGGCGAGCCGCAGCGGGACCAGCTCGGTCTGCCCCCGTAACCCGGAATCGTTCAGTAGCGTCAGCGCCTTGTCACGAACGTCCTCATGGAACAATTTAGTGAAGGGACGTCCGGCGAGGGAATTGTGATCGACCGCCAGGAGCCGCCCTGCCGCGGGATTGGCCTCCACGATCTTCTTGGACGTGAGATCAATGACCAGCACGGCTTCGGACGAGACCTGAAAGAGCACGCGATACCGGGACTCGGCCTGGCGCAAGCGGACGTAGCCGCTTTCCATCTCCTGCTGGGCATGCACTAATTGCTGCTGCATCACCTCGAGGCCGCGCAGGTCCCTTCCGAAAGCGATAACCTTGCCGTCGCGACCTGCGTTGAGCGCAACATAGCGGAACAGGATCGGCCCCTTGGCGGAACGATGATTGACCTCGCGCCAGCGCGCCTCATGATGGCCGGAGGCCTCGTCCAGCATTTCCTCGACTTTGCGGCGGCTGTCGCTGGTAACGGTATCGACCCAGCGTCGATCGATAATGTCGCCAAACCCTTCGTTCTGCAGATCGAGGCCTGACAGCGCGACGTCCCGGATGATGCCTTCACGATCGATAATCATCGCGACGTCGCTCGACGCCGCGATGAGACGGGCTGCAGTATCTGCGTCCAGGTCTCCGATCGTTTCCTTCGGTAACCTGAAAGACTTCAGGGCCCGGATCGATTGGCTCTCTTTCAACAAATCTGCGGCCCTTATGTAATGGAATTTCCGGAACCAGGACGTACTGCGTTAGAAATCAGACAGCTCGCAGTGTCAACTGCTTTGGCGCCATCTGCGACGAAAGTGACACCTTCGATCTCGGTCGTGATCTCCGGATGGTCGGAAATGAATTTTCCACCGATCATGATGGCAACATCCCGGTTCCGCGCAGCCTTGCGAACCCTCGCAACCGAGTCGAGCAACGGCCCGAACAAATTCTCGCAACCGACGGTAAATCCCAGAACGTCAATATTCTGTGACACCACCGTGTCAATGATCGTCGGCAGAGAATGACTTTGATCAAGCGCCGTTTCCCATCCGGCGTGGAGGAAGTATTCCTCCACCATGGACAGTCCGAAGGTGTGCTGCTCGCCGGGTGCCGGGACCAGATAGATCCGATTCTTCGGCTGGCCTCGGGAGACTCCTGCGCCTGTCCGCCGACCGACTTCTCGAAGGACCTGCTGCAGGCGCGCAAGCCCCAGGGTGACGTCGGTGAAGCTGCAGCGATCCTGTTCCCAGTATTCGCCGAGGCGCCGCGCCACCGGCGCCAGGAGATCGAGATACACCCTCTGCAGGGAAATCCCGCGGTCCAGGATCGCCTGGACCTGATCCATGATCTCAGCGAACCTGCTGCGCAAGACCAGATCCGTGAATGCGTCGCCGTCGAAAAGAGCCATCACGCTGGCGTCATCGACGGGCCTCGGCGCATTCGATTGGCCAGTATGCGCCAGCAAGAGCCGGGGGATGATCTCCCGCTCAATCACCCGAGCAAGCAGCCCTCCAGACAAGTCCTGCGGCTGCTGCGGACTCGGCAATCCACCGATGCTTCGCAGCCAGTCAAGCGGCTCGCCACACGAGCAGTCATTGAAGTCCGCTCTTGGGTTCCGCCTTACGCGGTCGTCGCTGCCACTGGCAGAGGTGTCAAATGAAATGGTCACAACGCCCCCCACGCACCGTCTGGCTTATAGCGCCATTTGTTGTGCTCTTGGGCCGACAGTGCCGAGTACATTGTTCGCGGCGACGCCGGACATCCCACGCCAAAAGATAACTTACCACGCTTATAATTGGCTCGTTTCCAAGCCATTCCCGTTCCCTCAAGCGCAGACCGTAGACGGGTTTTAGTATGACGTAAAGTCGGAAGTTCGTGCGCCGCACATCTTGTGAGCCTCAGTTTGCTGCCTTTTTTAGGAATCTGTCAATTTTTTTGGACGTCTAATATTATTGACATCACGCTCGGCACGGCTATAGGGTTTTGACATTCGGCACACCTTAGAACGAGGGGCACGATGGAAAATACCTTGGACGGCTGGCAGGAACGGCGCCCCGGTAGGATCGCAGACACCATCAGCGGCCCCCGGTACTCAGCCGTCGACTGGGTGCTCGACCGTATCGCACCCTGCCCCTGGACGGCGATGGCCGGCTCGAACGCCCCTTTGTGCCAGAGCCAGCGGCGAACCGCGCAGCCGCTCTACACTCCAGAGCAGCGCACGCGCCGCGACTCGACCCGCTGGACCCTGGTCCAGGGCATTCTCGCGCCGGTCCAATTTGCCGTCTTCGCGGTGAGCCTGGTCCTGATTCTGCGCTACCTCGCGACCGGCACGGGCTACCCCCTTGCCGCGGCCTCCGTCGTGGCGAAGACCCTGGTTCTCTATCTGATCATGGTTACCGGGTCGATCTGGGAGAAGAAGGTGTTCGGAAAATATCTTTTCGCCCCCGCCTTCTATTGGGAGGACATGGTGAGCATGATCGTCATCGCTCTGCACACCCTCTACCTGGTCGAGCTGTTTTCCGGCGCCGCCTCAGCCCAGCAACTGATGATCCTCGCGATCGCGGCGTACACGACCTACGTCGTCAATGCCGCCCAATTCGTCCTCAAGCTCCGTGCCGCCAGGCTGGAGCATCAGGGTGGCCACACCCTCCGATTCATCGGACACGGAGCCGATTGATGGGACCCGCGCTGAGCCTTCACCCCGAGGCCGGCTGCCCCGAACCTCCTGGTCTCGGTGATATCCTGCGGGAGCGGGGTCAACGCGAAGTCTTCTGTGGACTGACCGGCATCATCTGGCTGCACCGCAAAATCCAGGACGCCTTCTTCCTCGTAGTGGGTTCGCGGACCTGCGCTCATCTTCTGCAATCCGCCGCGGGGGTCATGATTTTTGCGGAGCCGCGCTTCGCCACCGCGATTTTGGAAGAGCGCGATCTCGCCGGGATGGCCGACGCCCATGACGAATTGGATGCAATCGTCGATCGTCTGCTGCTGCGTCGCCCGGATATCAAGCTGTTGTTCCTGGTCGGGTCCTGCCCGTCCGAGGTGATCAAGCTCGATCTCGGACGCGCTGCGCAGCGTCTCTCGAACAAGCACCGGCCGCGCGTCCGCATCCTGAACTATTCCGGCAGCGGCATCGAGACGACCTTTACCCAAGGCGAGGACGCCTGTCTGGCCGCGCTGGTGCCGGAAATGCCCGTCGCGCCGCCCGAGGAAAACCGCGCGCTCCTGATCGTTGGCGCGCTTCCGGACATCGTCGAGGATCAATTCAGGCGCCTGTTCGACGAACTCGGAATCGGACCGGTCGCCTTTCTCCCGGCCCGGAGTGCCGAGGCGCTGCCCTCTCTCGGGCCCCGGACGGTCTACCTCCTGGCTCAGCCGTTCCTGGCTGACACCGCCCGCGCGCTCGACGGACGCGGCGCGACCCGACTCTCGGCGCCGTTTCCTCTGGGTGCGGAGGGCACCACCGAATGGTTGCGCGCCGCCGCTCTGGCCTGGGGGATCCCGGAGTCTCGATTTGACGCCGTGACCGCTCCCGGTCGGGAACGGGCGAACCGGGCGATTCGCCGGTGCGAAGGCGCGCTGCGCAACAAGAGGATCTTCTTCTTCCCGGATTCCCAGCTCGAAATCCCGATCGCTCGATTTCTCACCCGCGAGCTGGGCATGATTCCGGTCGAGATCGGGACGCCCTATCTGCACGCGGAGCACCTCGCCCCGGAGATCGCGCTGCTGCCGTCCGGCACGCGGATCAGCGAAGGGCAGGATGTCGACCGCCAACTCGAGCGGTGCCGCGCCGAGGCCCCGGACCTCGTCGTCTGTGGCCTGGGGCTCGCGAACCCCCTCGAGAGCGAGGGGCTGACGACCAAGTGGGCGATCGAACTGGTGTTCTCACCTATCCACGGCTTCGAGCAGGCCGGCGACCTCGCCGAGTTGTTCGCGCGCCCGCTGGCCCGCAGAGAGCGCCTGAGGTTCGCGTCATGAAGCTCACCATCTGGACCTATGAAGGCCCCCCGCATGTCGGCGCGATGCGGATCGCGACGGCGATGCACGGGCTGCACTATGTCCTGCACGCGCCCCAGGGCGACACCTACGCCGATCTGCTGTTCACGATGATCGAGCGCAACAGCGCCCGCCCGCCGGTCACCTACACGACGTTCCAGGCGCGCGATCTCGGCGGCGACACCGCCGAGATCTTCCAGACCGCGGCGCGCGAGGCCTATCTCCGCTTCAAGCCCGAAGCCATGATCGTCGGCTCCTCCTGCACCGCCGAACTGATCCAGGACGATCCGGGTGGCCTGGCCCAAGCGCTCGCGCTGCCGATCCCGGTGATCAAGCTCGAGCTGCCCTCCTATTCGAAACGGGAGAACTGGGGGGCTTCGGAGACCTTCTATCAGATCGTCCGCCGGCTCGCCGACCCGGCGGCGCGACCGACGGACAAGGCCGGCCGGCGGCCGCGCTGCAACCTGCTCGGCGCGACCGCGCTGGGATTTCGCCACCGCGACGATGTCGCGGAAATCACCGCCCTGCTCGATCGGCTGGGCATCGATGTCGCGCTGTGCGCACCGCTCGGTGCCAGCCCCGCGGATATCGCCGCGATCGGCACGGCCGATTTCAACATCCTGCTCTATCCCGAGATCGCCGATACCACGGCGAAATGGCTGGAGCGGAGCTTCGGCCAGCCTTGCGTGCGAGCGGTGCCGATCGGCCATGGCGCGACATGCGATTTCATCGCCGAGGTCGCCAAGATCGCGGGGGTCGACCCGACGGCGGTGCTGGAGGGCGCGCCGTCGCGGATGCCGTGGTATTCGCGCTCGGTCGACAGCACCTACCTGACGGGCAAACGCGTCTTCATCTTCGGCGACGCCACCCATGCGGTCGCCGCGGCGCGGATCGCGGCCGACGAACTGGGATTCGCAGTCGTCGGCATCGGCAGCTACAGCCGCGAGTTCGCCCGCGAGGTCCGGGCGGAGGCGGCCCGCCATGGCGTCGAGGCGCTGATCACCGACGACTATCTCGATGTCGAAGCCCGGATTGCCGAACTCCAGCCGGAACTCGTACTCGGCACGCAGATGGAGCGGCACATCGCCAAGCGTCTCGGCATCGCCTGCGCGGTGATATCGGCGCCGGTCCATGTTCAGGACTTCCCGGCGCGTTACTCGCCGCAGATGGGCTTCGAAGGCACCAATGTCCTGTTCGACAGCTGGGTCCATCCGCTGGTCATGGGCCTCGAAGAGCATCTGCTGACCATGTTCCGCGATGATTTCGAGTTCAGCGACCGCGGCGGCCCCTCCCATCTGGCGGGCGCCACGGTGGCGAAATTCCCGTCGCGGGCCGCGCCGATCGCCGACGACCAGACGATTGTCGCGGCGGCGCCAGAGCCGGTCGCGACGACGGCGACCGGCCCGGTCTGGGCAGCCGAGGCGGAAAAGGAACTGAGGAAGATTCCATTCTTCGTACGCGGCAAGGCACGCCGCAATACCGAGCATTTCGCAAGCCAGCGCGGCGTCGACGTGATCACCATAGGGACCCTCTATGATGCAAAATCACACTTTGCGCGCTGACCCTGCGCCGATGCGCGTGGTCATCGTGACCCTCGACATGCACCTCGCCCACACCGTGGCGACGGTGGGGGCATCGCTCGCCAGGGAAATCCCGGGCTTGTCCGTGGCGCTCCATGCCGCAGCCGAGTGGGCGAATAATCCGGCCGCGCTCGACCAATGTCGGGACGAGATCGCGACCGCCGATATCGTAATCGTGAGCATGCTGTTCCTCGAAGAGCATGTCCGCGCCATCCAACCCGCACTCCTAGCCCGACAGGCGGCCTGCGACGCGATGGTCATCACGATGTCCGCGCCCGAAGTGGTCAAGCTGACGAAGATGGGGCCCTTCCGAATGGATGTGCCCCAACGCGGCCTGATCGCCCTTCTGAAGAAACTGCGCGGCAAGCCGAACACGGGCGAGCAGAGCGCCGGCGCCGGCCAGATGGCGATGCTGCGCCGGCTACCGAAGATCCTGCAACTCGTGCCCGGCAAGGCGCAGGACGTCCGGGCCTATTTTCTGACCATGCAGTACTGGCTCGCCGGCTCGGAAGCCAATATCGCGAACATGGTCCGCTACCTGGTGGGTCGCTACGCCGATGGCGAGCGTCGCGCGCTCCGCGGCTCCCTGGAGGCACGGCCCCCGGCGGAATATCCCGATCTCGGAGTGTATTATCCGGATATCGTCGGCGGGATCGGCCATGATCCGACGGAGATCCCGGTCCGAGGCGCCGGCGCCGCCGCCGGGACGGTCGGCCTGCTCGTGCTTCGTTCCTATGTGCTGGCGGGCGACGCCGCCCATTACGACGGCGTGATCCGGGCGTTGGAGGCCAAGGGGCTCCGGGTGGTTCCGGTATTTTCGAGCGGCCTCGACGCCCGGCCGGCGCTCGAAAAGTTCTTCTTCAAGGGCGGTCGCCCAACGATTGATGCGCTGGTCTCGCTGACGGGGTTCTCGCTGGTGGGCGGACCCGCGTACAACGACTCGCTTGCGGCTCAGGAGATTCTCGGTCGGCTCGATGTCCCATATATCTCCGCAGCGCCGATCGAGTTCCAGAGTCTCGAAGCCTGGAGCGATTCGTCCACCGGGCTGACTCCGGTTGAATCCACCATCATGGTGGCAATCCCCGAACTCGACGGGGCCATCGCGCCGATGGTTTATGGCGGCCGCGCCGAGGGTGTCGGTTGCGCAAATTGCTCGCGCGCGTGCCGATCGGCGGTGACCGCAAATGCGGGCGGCGTCCGCCGGATGCAGGCTTGCCTCGAGCGCGCCGATGCCCTCGCGGCGCGGGTCGCGCGACTGGTGGCGCTGCGCCGGACCGAGCGCGGGCAGCGCAAGCTCGCGGTAGTCCTGTTCAATTTTCCGCCCAATGCCGGGGCCACGGGCACGGCCGCCTATCTTGCGGTCTTCGCTTCTCTGTTCAATACCCTTCAGGCCCTGCAGGGCGAAGGCTATTCTGTCGACCTGCCGGCGAGTGTCGACGCCCTTCGCGAACGCCTCCTCACGGGCAATGCGGCGGCCTACGGTACCGACGCCAACGTCCATTTCTGCATCCCGGTCGACGATCACCTGCGCCGGGAACCGAATCTCGCCGCTATCGAACGCCAATGGGGCCCGGCACCGGGCCGTCAACTGAGCAATGGCCGCTCGCTCTTCGTGCTGGGAGAGCGCTTCGGCAACGTCTTCGTCGGCCTGCAGCCCGGCTTCGGCTACGAAGGCGACCCGATGCGCCTGCTGTTCGAGTCCGGCTTCGCCCCGACCCACGCGTTCTCGGCATTCTATAGATACCTCCGAGAGGATTTCGCCGCCGATGCGGTGCTGCATTTCGGCACGCATGGCGCGCTGGAATTCATGCCGGGCAAGCAGGCCGGGCTGTCGGCGGCATGCTGGCCGGAGCGCCTGATCGGCGATCTGCCGAATTTCTACCTCTATGCGGCGAACAACCCCTCGGAAGGGGCGCTCGCCAAACGGCGCGCCGCGGCGACGCTCATCAGCTACCTGACGCCGCCGGTTGCCCGAGCGGGGCTCTACAAAGGCCTCCTCGACCTGAAAGCCGCGATCGACCATTGGCGGATCAATGCGGCGCCGCCCTCTCCCGAGCGCCGCGACCTTGCCGCCATGATCCGGGAGCAAGCGAGGCTGCTCGACCTCGAAGGCGACGTCCTGCTTTGGGAGCGCGACCCGGACGCGGCCGTGAGCGCATTGGCGACCCGGCTCTATGAATATGAGGAGACCCTGATCCCGGAGGGTCTCCACATCCTGGGCGAACCGCCATCGGCATCGGCACGGGTCGAACTGCTGCTGGCGATGGCCGAGACGCATGAGGCGGGCGTTCCCGCCCGCGCGGCCGTCGAGGCCCTGGTCGACGGCCAGCCGGCGGCGCGCGCCGTCGCCCTCAGCGGACTCCCGCGAACACCGGTCACCGAGGCGCTGCTCCGCGAACTCCACACCGCCAACGGGCACCTTGCCAGGGACTCCGAGATCGGCGCGATCGTCCATGCCCTCGACGCGGGCTACGTGCATCCGGCACCGGGCGGCGATCTGCTGCGGACCCCGGCGATCCTGCCGACGGGCAGAAATATCCATGGCTTCGATCCGTTCCGGATCCCAAGCCAGTTCGCGATGCGCGACGGTGCGGCTCAGGCACAGCGGATTCTCGACCGTCACACCCGGGAGGGTGCGCCGTTTCCCGAGACCATCGCCTTCGTGCTTTGGGGCACGGACAATCTCAAGAGCGAGGGGGCGCCGATCGGCCAGGTTCTGGCGCTCATGGGTGCTCGGGCACGGTTCGACAGCTATGGCCGCCTCAGCGGCGCCGAACTCATTCCCCTGACCGAGCTGGGGCGGCCGCGGATCGATGTGGTGACGACCTTGTCAGGCATCTTCCGCGACCTGCTGCCCCTGCAGACCAGGATGCTGGCCGAGGCGGCGTTTCTCGCCGCCAGCGCGGACGAGCCGGCGGAAATGAACTTCGTCCGCAAGCATACGCGAGCCCATCAGGCAGAGCTCGGCTGCGATCTCGAGACCGCGGCGTTGCGCGTGTTCTCCAACGCCGACGGCGCCTATGGCGCCAACGTCAACCAGTTGATCGATGCCGCATGCTGGACCGAGAGCGACGAACTCGCGGATGCCTATGAAAGCCGCAAATGCTTCGCCTATGGCCGCTCCGGCAAGCCGACGCGGCAACCCGCCCTGCTCGGCAAAACGCTGAAGACCATAGACCTCGCCTACCAGAACCTCGACTCGATGGAACTGGGCGTGACGACGATCGACCATTACGTCGATACGCTCGGCGGCATTACGCGGGCGGCCCGGCGCGCCAAGGGCGTCGAGATTCCGGTCTATCTGGGCGACCAGACCCAGTGCGGCGGCAAGGTCAGGACCTTGGCGGAACAGGTGACGCTCGAGACCCGGACCCGCACGCTCAACCCGCGCTGGTATGACGGGATGCTGAAGCACGGCTACGAAGGCGTCCGCCAGATCGAGGCCCAGGTCACCAACACACTCGGCTGGTCGGCGACCACGGCGCAGGTCGATCCGTGGATCTATCAGCGGATCAGCGAGACCTTCGTGCTCGACGAGACCATGCGCAATCGCTTGGCCACACTCAATCCGAAGGCATCGGCCCGAATGGCCAACCGCCTGCTCGAAGCTCATGAACGGCATTACTGGGACCCCGATGCGGCGACGCTGGAAGCGCTGCGCCGCGCCGGTGACGAAATCGAAGACCGCCTCGAAGGCGTGATGGCCGCCGCGGAATAGCTGAGAAGGAATGGTTCATGACGGTAATCGATCTGCCTCGCACGCTTCGTAGCAACATCGACGGGGAGGGCAGCGTTCAGGTTCACCAGGACCCGAACCTCCGTATCGAAGGCGCGAAGGTGTTTGCGATCTACGGCAAGGGCGGGATCGGCAAATCGACGACCTCGTCGAACCTGTCCGCGGCCTTCTCCAAGCTCGGCAAGCGGGTGCTGCAGATCGGCTGCGACCCCAAGCATGATTCGACCTTCACCCTGACCAAGCGATTGATCCCGACGGTCATCGACATCCTCGAACAGGTGAACTTCCACAGCGAGGAGCTCCGCCCCGAAGATTACGTGTTCGAGGGCTATAACGGCGTGATGTGCGTCGAGGCCGGCGGCCCGCCCGCCGGCACCGGTTGCGGCGGCTACGTCGTCGGCCAGACCGTCAAGCTGCTCAAGGAGCACCACCTGCTCGAAGATACCGACATCGTCATCTTCGACGTGCTCGGCGACGTCGTCTGCGGTGGCTTTGCCGCGCCGCTCCAGCATGCGGAACGAGCCTTGATCGTCACCGCCAATGATTTCGACTCGATCTTTGCTATGAACAGGATCGTCGCCGCGATCAAGGCGAAGTCGAAGAATTACGATGTTCGGCTCGGCGGCGTGATCGCCAATCGCAGTGAGGGTACCGACGAGATCGATCGTTTCAATGCCGCGATCGGGATCGACCGGGTCGCTCATTTTCCGATGCTGGACGTGATACGCCGCTCGCGGCTTAAGAAATCGACCCTGTTCGAGATGGATCAGTCACCAGAACTCGACAAGGTCCTGGACGAATATCTGCGCCTGGCGGCCTCGCTGCTGGCCGACAACCGCCGCTACGACGCCGTCCCGATGAAGGACCGCGACATCTTCGACTTCCTGGGATTCGACTCATGACGATGACGGCATTCGAAGAGCGGCGCGGACTGCTCGAGGCCTATTTCGACCGTACGGCGATGGATGCCTGGAAGCAGCTCACCTCCGACGCCCCGGTCAGCAAGATTCGCGCGACGGTACGCGCGGGCCGCGACCGAATGCATCGGCTTCTGCTCAGTTGGCTGCCCCATGACCTCGCCGGGCTCAGGGTGCTGGATGCCGGATGCGGCACCGGGGCACTCGCCTTCAAGCTGGCCCATCGGGGGGCCAGGGTGATCGCGACCGATGTTTCCGCGAGCCTGATCGAGATCGCGCGCGACCGCATGCCGCCGGAACTGCCGCAAGACGCGATCGATTTTCGCTGCGGCGACATGCTGCATCCCGCGTTCGGCGAGGTCGACCATGTCGTCGCGATGGATTCCCTGATCCACTACGAGACCAATGATATCCTCGCGGCCCTGGTCGGGCTGGGACGCCGGACGTCGCGGTCGATGCTGGTCACCGTGGCGCCACGCACCCCGGCGCTCGCCCTGATGCACACTGTCGGCCGGGTATTCCCGCGCGGCAATCGCGCGCCCGCCATCGTTCCCGCCGACATCACCAGGCTGTGCCGGCGGATCGCCGAGGAACCGGCGCTGCGGGACTGGCAGGTCGCCCAGACCGAGCGGATCATCAACGGCTTCTACACCTCTCACGCGATCCAATTGGTGCGCAGATGAGCCAGACAGCGAAGGTCAAGGGACAATTCTGGACGCGAATCGGCCTGCGGTTTCTCCCTTTCGCCGATGCGGCGACACCGGAGCTGCCCTTGTCCCGGCTTCTCCGTCTCTCGCTGTTCCAGGTGACGGTCGGCATGGCGATGGCGTTGACCATCGGCACGCTCAACCGCGTCATGATCGTCGAACTCGGGGTCTCGACCTCCCTGGTCTCGTTGATGATCGCGCTGCCGCTGGTGTTCGCGCCGTTGCGGGCGCTGATCGGGTTCAAGTCGGATACGCATCGCTCG
>CAIUCF010000466.1 GCA_903897565.1 uncultured Rhodospirillales bacterium
CTGGGACACCCTGTTCTCGGCCCGCGGCTGATCGCTTGCACGACGCTCGTCAATCAGCAGGAGCGGCGAACTGCCCATGATATCTTCGGCAGTCCCGACGATCTGAAGTTCTGCTCCTGCATGACATTATTCGCCGCGCTCGACGCTGCGCCGCCCGTTTTCGCTGCGGCACTGGCGAAATTCTTCGCCGCCACCCCCGATGCGCGGACGCTGGAGTTATTGGCCGGGGCCGGCGCGGAACAATGACACCCGCGGGGGCGTCTGTGCCCGGTTGGATCTACGGTCAATCGCGAACAGCTTGAGGGGATCCGAGCTGCTGCGTCTCGTCGACCGCCTCCCTCCCCGTCGCCTGCGCACGCCTGCACGGCCGGCTTCCGGCGTTGCGGCAAAAATGGCGGATCCCGAACGATGGGTCGGAAGCGGACTTCGAGAATTGCCGATCATGGATAACCTATCTCTCTGATCTTGCGCGATTTATCTTCATATATATTTCGATATATATATTGACTATATATCGCTTTTCCGCGATCTCCGACCAATCCACTGACAGGCGGCCTCAGGACAGAGATGAGCGGCACGCCTCTGCGGGTAATTTCAATCCTTCGTCCCAGCTGGAGTTTCGAGCGAATGCTAACAATCGAGCCTATGCGGTTCTCACGCCGCGTCGCCGCGGCAATCCTTGGCCTCACGCTTGGTATCACCGCGATGACACGCGCCGCCGATGCCGAAAGCTGCAAAATCGCCGTGGCCGCGAATTTCACTGCGCCGGCCCGCGACATCGCCGCGCTCTACGAGAAGCAGAGCGGCGACACCGTGCAGTTGAGCTTCGGCGCCTCCGGCCAGTTCTATGCCCTCATCGCCCATGGCGCGCCCTATGACGTGCTGCTCTCGGCGGATTCCGACCGTCCGATCCAGGCGGAAAAGGCGGGATTGGCTGTCGCCGGAACCCGCTATACCTATGCGGTCGGAAAATTGGCGTTGTGGAGCCGCGACCCGAACCTCGTCGATGACGACGGCACGGTGCTGGCGACCGGCAATTTCAAGCATCTCGCCATCGCGGATCCCAAGCTTGCGCCTTATGGCGCCGCGGCCATCGAAACAATGCGCAAGATGGGCGTCCTCGACGACGTCAAGGCCAAGTTCGTGACCGGGTCGAGCATCTCCCAGGCCTATCAGTTCGTGAAGACCGGCAATGCCGAACTCGGCTTCGTCGCCTTGTCGCAAGTCATGAACGACAAGTCAGGCTCGATCTGGACCGTCCCCGAATGGATGCATCCACCTATCGTGCAGCAAGCGGTGCTGCTGACGCCGGGCGCCAATAACCAGGCCGCCAAGGGCTTCCTCGCGTTTCTTAAATCGGACGCGGCACGCGCCGTAATTCTGAAATATGGCTACGGCTTCTAGCCCGACGGCGCCGCCTCGGCAACATCGTCCTGCCCTCCTCAGCGCTCGTGACCGCTCTCGGAGACGTGGCGCACGAGGGGTGACAGCAGGTAGTCGATGACGCGGCGGCGCCCGGTCTGGATTTCCGCCGTCACCGCCATGCCGGCCCCGAGCGGGACGCGGCCGGTCTCGGTGTCGATCCAGTCGCGAGCGAGCGCGATCCGCGCCGTATAGGCCGGATCCGGCGGCGTCGCCTCGGCGCCGGTGGTCGGGTCATTGCCGGTCTTGCGCTTGTCGCCATTGGGATCGCCGACGGTGTCGTGGCTGACGCTCAACACCGTGCCCTCGATCAAGCCGTAGCGCGTGAAGGTGAAGGTTTCGATCTTGAGCGCCGCCTTCTGCCCGGCATGAACGAAGCCGACATCGCCGTTCTTGACCATCGCCTCGACGATCAGCCCGGGATGGTCCGGCACGATCGCCATCAGCGGCTGCGCCGGGGTGACGACGCCGCCGACAGTGTGGATGGCGAGCTGCTGCACCGTGCCGTCGATCGGCGCCGTCAGGGTGCGGTGGACCAGCTTCTCCGAGCTCTTGGCGTATTCCGAGATCAGCTCGCTCGAGCGGCCGAGCGCCTTCTTGACCTCGTCGAGCACTGATTTCGCGTATTCGGCCTCGGTCTCGGCGCGGTGCTTCTCCAGTGACAGCGCCGCCGCTCGCGCCTGCGCCTCGTGGAAGCCGAGCGAAGCGATGTCGTGCTGTTGTTCCACCAGGCGCTGCTCGGCGTTTAGCCATTCGATCTTGTTACCGAACTCCATGTCCTTGAGCTTGGTGCGGATATCGGCCTGCTGCTGGACCAGCGGCAGCGAGGCCCTGAGCTTGGCGATCGTGGCCGCGGTCTCGTCGGCTTCCGCCCGCTTGGCGACGATCTGCTGGTCGAGATCGCCGAGCTTGGCCTGCTGTTCGGCCGCCTCGGCGCGCATATCGGCCTCGGCAGTGTCGCGCTCCAGGGCAGACGCCGAGGCCGGCGGCTCGATCAGGCGCGGCACGTCGCCACTCGCCAAAACCGCCTGCAGCCCGCGGGCGCTGGCGAGATCGAGCTGGGCTTCGGACAGGTCGCGGGCGAAGCGGTCGTGATCGGCGGTGACCTCACCGGCGTCGAGTTCGATCAGGGTCTGCCCGGCCTTGACGTGATCGCCATCGGCGACCCGGATCGCCGAGACGATCCCGGTATCTTCGGGCTGGATGGTCTTGGTCTGGCCGACCGGCACGATCCGCCCCTGCGCCGTCGCCACGATATCGACCTTGCCGATACAGGACCAGATGATCGCAAACACGGCGGCGGCGACGATCGACAGCGCGACGGCGCGTCCCGCCGGCGAGGCCGGGGTCTCGACGATCTCGATCGCGGCGGGCAGGAATTCGCGCTCGTCGCGGGTCCGCGTGTCCTCGGTCTTGCGGAACGGCAGGACGCGAGCCTGAGGAGTCCTAAGCGCCAAGCCCCATCCCTCCCTGCGCCCGGTGCAGCGCGGCGAAGCGGCCGTCGAGACGCAGCAGTTCGTCGGGCGCGCCATCCTCGACGATGCGGCCACCCTCCAGCGCGATGATCCGCTGGCACGACTGCACGGTGGACAGGCGATGGGCGATGACGATCACGGTGCGGCCGCGGCAGATCTCGCGCATGTTACGCTGGATCGCGTATTCGGATTCATAGTCGAGCGCCGAGGTCGCCTCGTCGAGGATCAGGATCTTCGGGTTGGTGATCAGCGCCCGGGCGATGGCGATGCGCTGGCGCTGGCCGCCCGAGAGCGAACCGCCGCGCTCGCCGATCACGGTGTCGTAGCCTTCGGGGAGCTCGAGGATGAAGTCATGGGCGCCGGCGAGCCTGGCGGCGGCGACGATGCGGTCAATCGGCAGGCCGGGGTCGGCGAGCGCGATGTTCTCGCGGACCGAGCGGTTGAACAGCACGCTTTCCTGCGGGACCACGCCGACCTGACGGCGCAGCCAGGCCGGATCGACCAGGGCCAGATCCATGCCGTCGACCATCACCCGGCCGCCCTCGGGCACGTAGAGTCGCTGGATCAGCTTGGCCAGGGTCGACTTGCCGGAACCCGAGGAGCCGACGACGCCGATCACCGAGCCGGCCGCGATCTCGAGAGAGACATCGGAGAGCACCGCCGGCCCGTCAAGGCGATAGCGGAACTTGACGTGATCGAAGCGGATCGCGCCCTCGACATCGGGCAGCGCCATCCGCCCCGGCGAGGCCGAGGGCTCGGGCACGGTGTTGAGGATATCACCGAGCCGCAAGACCGAGAGTCGCGCTTGATGGAAGTCCTGCCACAGCTGGGCGAGCCGCAGCACCGGCTGCGCGACCCGGCCCGCCAGCATGTTGAAGGCGACGAGTTCACCCACCGTGAGCGTGCCGTCCATCACCGCATAGGCGCCGACCAGCAGGGTCAATGCCGTGACCAGCTTGGAGACCAGCTGGATCGCCGAGGACGCGTAGTTGGCGAGGTTGGTGACCTTGAACGACGCCGAGACATAGCCGGCGAGCTGTTCTTCCCAGCGCCGCTGCATCTGCGGCTCGACCGCCATGGTCTTCAGGGTCTCGACCGCCGTCACCGATTCGACCAGGAAGGCCTGATTCTCGGCGCCGCGCTTGAACTTCTCGTCAAGCCTGGCGCGGAACAGCGGCGTCACCGCCCAGCTGATCCCGGCATAGATCGGCAGCGACACGAGCACGATCGCCGTCAGCATCATCGAATACCAGGCCATCACGGCCAGAAACACGACGGTGAAGAACAGGTCGATCACGAGGGTCAGCGCCGAGCCGGTGATGAACTGGCGGATATTCTCGAGCTCGCGCACGCGCGCCACCGAATCACCGACCCGCCGCGCACCGAAATAGGCAAGCGGCAGCGCGATCAGGTGGCGATAGAGCCGGGCGCCGAGCTCGACATCGATGCGGTTGGTGGTGTGCGAAAAGATATAGGTCCTGAGCGCGCCCAGCACGGTCTCGAACACCGAGACCGCGACCAGGCCGACGACCAACACGTCGAGGGTCGAGACGCCGCGATGCACCAGCACCTTGTCGATCACGACCTGGAAGAACAGCGGCGAGATCAGCGCGAAGATCTGCAGGAAGAACGATGCCAGCAGCACCTGCCCCAGGATGCCGCGATACTTGTGCATCGCCGCCACGAACCAGCCGATGCCGAAGCGGCTGCCGAAATCGGACAGCGAAGCCCGCCGACTCAGCAGGATCA
>CAIUCF010000467.1 GCA_903897565.1 uncultured Rhodospirillales bacterium
AACGCCCCCAGGGCGACGGCGATGTTGTTTAGGGCCGTCGGGCAGGCGGCAGGGCAATGCGTGTAGCCGAAATAGATCAACTGCCACTTACCCAGGAAGTCGCGATCGGTCACGGCACGGCCGTCTTGGTCGACAAGGTGAAACGCGCCGCCGACGGCGATCTGCTGCGGCCGCGACGCGGTATCCGAGAAGCCGAGATAGGCAACCCCGACGAGCAACGCGAAGCCGAGCATACCGGCGCACTGGATGAGGGATCCGGCGGAAAGGCGCATGGCAAGAGCCTCCGACCCACCTCAGTTCATGTGGCCCATATCCATATGGTCCATCTGACCCATGCCGTGGTCGGCGGTCGATGCGGCGGCGGTAGGTGCCTTGTCGCGCAGGCCGATCACCGGAACGCTGACCGTCAGAGGTGCCGCATGGGCGAAGCTGAGCGTCAGGGGAAGGCGGTCGCCGGATTTGAGTGGGGCTTTGAGCCCGAACAGCATGACGTGATAGCCGTGGGGCGCGAGGGTGACTTTCTTGCTCGCCGGCAGATCAATCCCGTCGACCTGGCGCATCTTCATGACGCCATCCTCCATCCTGTGGACATGGAGTTCGGCGCGGCCGGCGGCCGGCGTCGTGGCCGCGATCAGACGATCGGCTGTCGGACTGGTCACGGTGAGGAAGACCGCGCCGATATCCGAATGTCCGGGAGTCGCCCTGGTCCAGGCGTTCTCGATGGTGACGGTATTGGGGGCAGCGAAGACCGGCGCGGCGGCGAGAATGCCGACGCAGGCGCAGATCGCCGCACGGCGAATGGAACGCAGCATGATGGTATTACCTTCTGATCGTGACGTCGGTTAGGAACGGCGCGTGTCAGAAGCTGGCGGGCGGGCCCCGGGGCTGGTGGGAACGGGAGGGAGTTGAAGGGACCCGTCCATCGAAATCGCTTAGCGCAACGGCGATGACTACAACCCCAGTGCGACCGAGAAAGACGCCAGTCGGTGGCGGTAACGTCGTCGCGCCGAGCTGGGCCGCAGCACAAACCAGGCACTGGGCGTGGCGATGCGGTGATTGTGGCGACCGATCAGGAAGCCTATCCGCGTGATGGGTCGTGCAGATCCGGGTCAGATCATGATCGAGCCCGACGGTCGCGGCAGAACTCGGCATCGGCAGCGCAGACACCAGCAACTGCACTAGCAACGCCAGGATACCGAACCACGCGCCGAGCGGACGCGGCCGGCTATGCGCCGGTTGCCCTGTTCTCGATCGTGGACCGCCGAAAATCGTCATGCTTCATCCCGTTAACGCTTTGACCGCGTTTCCGCAAGAGCCTGGAGCGTCACAGCGATACCCTGCTTGCTCTAGGGTGCCGCCGAGTCGATCTCGATCTCGTCGTAGCCGTTGAGCCGGTAAATCGCGAAGGAGACGACCCATGCGGCCACGAAAATTCCGATGATCGTGTAGCCGACCAGGCCGAAATTGTCGTTGAGCCTGGCGATCGCCTCCCAGAACGGGCCGCCGAGATCGAAGCGATCGCCGATCAGGCCGAGCGCCTCGATCCCACCCACGATCACGGCGACGATGACGGAAACCGCCGTGACGGTCATGTTGTAGTAGAGCTTCCGCATTGGCTTGACGAAGGCCCAGCCATAGGCGCCGAGCATCAGGATGCCGTCGATGGTATCGACCAGCGACATGCCGGCGGTGAATAGCGCCGGGAACACCAGGATCGACCAGATCGGCAGGCCGTGGGAGGCCTCGGCCGCCGAGATGCCGAGCAGTCCGACCTCGGTCGCGGTATCGAAGCCCAGCCCGAACAGGATCCCCAGCGGATACATGTGCCAGCTGCGCCTGATGATCTTGAACATCGGCCGGAAGATTCGCGCGAACAACCCGCCCTGCGCGAGCAGCATGTCGAGGTCTGCCTCGACATAGCGGCCGCCGGCCTTGACGCGGCGGAACGCCTTGTAGACCCCGCGCAGGATGCCCAGGTTGATCGCCGCGATGATCAGCAGGAACGCTGCCGAGACCAAGGTGCCGATGACGCCGCCGATCTGATGGAAGCTGTCGATCTCCTGCTTGAACGCCATGGCCGTGGCGGCGACGGCGACCGACGCCAGCACGACGATGGTCGAATGGCCGAGCGAGAAGAACAGCCCCACCGCCAGCGGGCGCCTGCCGTCCTGCATCAGCTTACGGGTGACGTTGTCGATGGCGGCGATATGATCGGCGTCGACGGCGTGGCGCAGCCCGAAACTATAGGCCAGCAGCGACGTGCCGAGCAGCAGCGGAAACTGCCGGAACGTGATCAGTGCCCAGGCCCAGGCCGCCAGATTGGCGACCGCGAGGAAGACCAGCATCAGCGCCACCCGGCCGCGAATGCCGCGGGCGCCGACCGCCGGCTCTCCCCCCATCCTCTCGAGTCCCACGGCTAGGAGATCTGCTGCTCGATTTCGAGCTCGTCGTAGCGTTTCACACGATAGACGATGATCGAGATGATCCAGGCGGCGACGAAGATGCCGATGATCGCATAGCCGACAGTCGCGAAATTGTCGTCCAGTTCGCCGAGCCAGTCCCAGAACCAGCCCCTCAGGCTGAGCTCGTCGCCGATCAGGCCCAGCGCCTCGATGCCGCCGACCAGCAAGGCGACGGCGGCGGAGACGATCGTGATCGTCAGATTGTAATAGAGCTTGCGGATCGGCTTGACGAAGGCCCAGCCATAGGCACCGAGCATCAGCACGCCGTCGGTGGTATCGACCAGCGACATGCCGGCCGCGAACAGGGCGGGGAAGGCCAGGATCGACCATAGCGACAACCCGTTGGCGGCCTGCGACCCGGCGACGCCGAGCAGGCTAGCCTCGGTCGCGGTATCGAAGCCGAGGCCGAACAACAGCCCGAGCGGCATCATATGCCAGCTCTCCGTTACCAGTCTGAAGAGCCGGCGAAAGATTCGCGAGAGTACGCCGCGGCTGTTGAGCAGGAGATCGAAATCCTCGGCGACGTAGGCGCCGCCGTCGCGAACGTGACGAAACGTCCGATACACCGCGGCCGCGATGACTATGTTCATGACGGCAATCACCAGCAGAAAGCTCGCCGACGCGATCGTGCTGACGATTCCGGCGTCGTCGTTGAGGGTCTGGTACCGGCCCTGCAGCTTGACCTCGGTGATGGCGATGGCGACGACGCCGAGCAGGATGATGGAGGAGTGACCGAGCGCGAAGAAGAAGCCGACGGCTGCGGGCCGTTTGCCTTCCTGCATGAGTTTGCGGGTGACGTTGTCGATCGCGGCGATATGGTCGGCGTCGACCGCGTGACGCAGGCCGAAGGTATAGGCGAGCAGGGCGGTGCCGAGCAGCACGGGGTAGTCATGGAAGGCGAGGAGCGCCCAGGCCCAGGCCGCGAGGTTGGCCGCGAGCAGGAAGGCGTAAATGCCGATGACCTTGCCGCGGATATCGGCGGCCTGGTCGCTGAAGATGTGTTTGACGATGGAAATCATGATGCCTAGCCGTTTCGACGTCTGATGTCGCAGCAAACCAGACCGATCCGGCTAAAGATCGATCCCATCGAGACACCCCGCCCGATGCGAATGCGTTGACGCCCGTCGATGGCAGGTCTCCTGGCTCGCGGGTCTCTGCCGACCACCGCCTTCCCGGTTTCCCAGTGGCGCGTTGGCGGTCGGCTCGCCGCTTACAGTTGCGGGGGCAGCCCCGGTCTCGGCCCCAAAGCCTCACCGGTGTTCCCTTTTGATCCCCGAAGGGAACCATCGCAATTAGGATCGGCGAGGCTGAGCCCCGCTGTCAACCATGATCATCCCGCCCCGCGGCCGATTCCCGTCCGCTCGCGGGAAGGGTTGCCGAGATTCCATTATATACGCTGCATCAGGATGAGCTAGAAATCAGGCGAAGATGTCACTGCGGCAGGGGCTCACGACATGAATCGACGGCGCTTTTTGAGGACGGCCCTGCTCCTGGGTACCTCCCTGGCCGGCGCGCCGGCAGCGATGGCCCTGACGCGCGATTCCTGCGTCAGATATCCGGCAACCCCGGCCTGCCGCGAACTGCTGCGCCACCGCAGCCTGCTCGCCGATCTCAGAGCCTCGCTGCTCAAGCGCGGCCTGACGACGGCGCAGGCACAGAGCGTCCTGGCGAAGGCGGTCTGCCCCTATTGCGGCGCGCTCCTGATCGGTTGATGTCCTTCTCCAGGGGCGTTCGACAGGTGGCGACCGCGACCACGTTGCTGATATCGAGCCTGTCCCCGGCGCAGGCCCATCCTCATGTCTGGATCACCTATCTTGCGACCCTGGTTTTTCACGGTGGCGAGGTGACGGCCCTGCGCGAGCAATGGACCTTCGATCAGGATTTCACCCTCGTCGCGCTCGGCGACCTGCCGACCGGTGCCGCGACCAAAGTTCTGAAGCCGAGCGATATTCCGATCCTGGAAAAGTCGGAGTTCTCCAATCTCCGCAACTTCGCCTATTTCCATCACGTATTCCTCGGCGCCGTCGACCAGGGGATCGGGGCCTTGCAGGATTTTACGGCCCGACTGAGCGGCCAGGAACTGGTCTACAACTTCACGCTCGCGCTGAAGTCGCCGATCGATCCGCGCGTGACGCCGCCCGAGATCGGGATCTGGGACGACACCTTCTTCGTCGATGTCGAGCCAGCCTCCGACGCTGGCATCACGATGGAAGGTGACGGGTCGGCGGGTTGCAAGACGGCGATCGTCCAGGATGACGCCCATTCGATATTCGATGGCATGGTGACGCCGCCGGCGATCAAGCTGACCTGTGAGAAGCGCAACTAGCCGCCGCTTCATGGAGAGATGAGTTGAGCGCACGCAAATTGATATTGTTAGTGGCCATGATTTTCGGCATCTGCGGCCAGACCGTGCCCGGCGTCGCCGACACGTTTGGCCGCCCCGATGGTGGAACGCCAGCGACGACGGCGCTTACGACGGCATCGCCGAGCATCGTGCCGAAGCCGGTCCGGGCGATTTTCGGTCAAATCCTGATGGCGCAGCGTGGTCTCAACGCGGCCCTCCGCGGCGACCTCCGCGACATTAGAAGCGGGGGGTCATGGCGCGCCGAAGCCGTGATCATCTTGATCTCATTCGGTTATGGTGTGCTCCACGCAATCGGTCCCGGGCACGGCAAATTCGTGGTCGGCGCCTATTTCCTGTCGCGCCGGGCCCGTGTGGCTCAGGGCCTGGCCATGAGCACCGCCGCTGCCTTCATCCAGGCGCTGACGGCGATCCTCCTCGTGGGTGGGCTCGTCGTCGTGCTGCGGCTCAGCGCGCACCAAGTACTCGATCACGCGGATACCCTCGAGGCGGTGAGCTACGCGCTGATCACGGTTGTCGGGATCTCGATGATCTGGAACGTCGCGACACGCCGGGTGTGCTGCGCGGCGGCGGAATCCCCCGGCCATCCTCACGACCACGATCATCACGGCGAAGATGGTCACGCGCATGACGGCCCCCCGGCTGGCGGGGACTCGGTTCCGACGCGAGGCTGGCTCGGGGTGCTCGCGACGGGCGCGGCGGTGGGTGTGCGGCCCTGCTCGGGGGCCATTCTCGTGCTGCTGTTCACGCTGGC
>CAIUCF010000468.1 GCA_903897565.1 uncultured Rhodospirillales bacterium
CCGACGAACATTTCGACGAACTCGGAACCCGAGATGGAGAAGAAGGGGACGCCGGCCTCGCCGGCGACGGCCCGCGCCAGCAGGGTCTTGCCGGTACCCGGCGGTCCGACCAGCAGGATGCCTTTCGGTATCCGCGCGCCCAGCCGGCCATGACTTTGCGGATCCTTGAGGAAGGCGACGACTTCCTTGAGTTCGTCCTTGGCCTCGTCGACGCCGGCGACATCGGCAAAGGTCACCTTGATGTCGGTTTCGACGAAGACCTTGGCTCTGCTCTTGCCGATCGACATCAGGCCGCCGGCGCCACCTTGTCCCATGGCCATTGGTCTGATCAGGACCATCCACAGCACAACGAAGCCGAGGGTAGGCATCAGCCAGCCGAGAACCTGCACCAGCAGGCCCGGCGGCGGCTCGCCCGAGAACGGCAGCTTCGCCTTGCTCAGTTCGGCGGCAACCTCGGGCGGGACCCTGATGGTCTGGAAATGCTGCGGCTCGCCGGGTTTCGCATTCTTGAGCGTGCCGCTGATCTCCGTCGCCCCGACGACGATGTCGGTCACCTTCCCGTCCACGACGAGCTGTTCGTACTCGCTATAGGGGATGGTCTTGACATGGATCGGCTGGAAGAACAGGTCTTCGAACAGCGTCACCGCAATGAGCGCGACGATGATGTACCAGAAGTTGATCTGGTGCTCTCGCTTGATTTCCATTGTCGCTCCCCGCTGCGGTCAGGCCGCATGATAGCTCGGACAGCGGGGCTGCGGAACAGCGACAGGGCGTCGCCTCGGGTCGGGACCCCGAATTGCTAGAGAGCCTTGACCCCGGACAGGAAATTGCCGACTTCGGCGCCGAGATGGCCCGATTGATCGGCAAGACGACGCGAGGCCGCCAGCATCTCCGTCGCGGTCGAGCCGGCCATGGCGGCAGCGTCGCGGACGCCGACGATGCTGGTCGTGACCTCGGCGGTGCCGCGCGCGGCTTCCTGCACGCTGCGGGCGATTTCGCTGGTCGCGGCGCCCTGTTCCTCGACGGCCGCAGCGATCGAGCCGGAAATACCGGCCATCTCGCTGATGGTGCGGCCGATGGCGTCGATCGCGGTGACGGTCTCGCCCGTCAGGCTCTGGATCTCGGCGATCTGCGCCTCGATGTCGCCGGTGGCGCGGGCGGTCTGGCTCGCCAACGACTTGACCTCGGAGGCGACGACGGCGAAGCCCTTGCCGGCCTCGCCGGCGCGTGCCGCCTCGATCGTGGCGTTGAGCGCGAGCAGATTGGTCTGGCTGGCGATATTGGTGATCAACTGGACGACCTCGCCGATCTTCTGCGCGCTTTCGGATAGCCGCTTGACCGTGCCCGAGGTGGTCTCGGACTGACCGATCGCCTGCTGGGCAAAGCTGGTCGAGTGTCCGACCTGGGAGGTGATCTCGCGGATCGAGGCCGAGAGTTCTTCGGTGGCCGAGGCGACGGTCTGGACGTTGCTCGACGCCTGTTCGGCGGCGGCCGCGACGTTGCTGGCTTCGCGATTGGTCTGCTCGGCGCTGGTCGCCATCGCCGTCGCCGTGGTCGCGAAGCTTTTCGCGGCATCGGTCAGTCCTTGCGTCACCGCACCGATCTGACCCTCGAAGCCGCGCACCAGCCCGTCGAGGCGACGGGCATGTTCCTCCTTGGCGCGCGCTTCAGCGATCTCCGCC
>CAIUCF010000469.1 GCA_903897565.1 uncultured Rhodospirillales bacterium
GCCCCCCTGAACTGACAATAGTTCCTGATACGACCGCGCCCGAGGTGACCTCGAACACTGCACCGGAACTGACGACCGTGTCGTTCACAGTCATACTTTGCCCGATTTGAAGAAGGAGGCCGCTGCTGAGTTCTGTACCGACTGCGACTCCGCCGTAGTCAACGAAGAATATGGCACCGGTGCTCACCATGGTTCCGTCGGCAATCCCACCGCGCTCAACGGCGAAATAACCCCCAGAACTAACAAGCGCACCCGCTTCTGTCCCACCGGAGATCGCCACGAAGATTCCGCCCGCCAAGACAACCGTTCCGCTCTCGGTCTGTCCGGTCGAGAGAGTGTATTGCTGGCCACTTGAGACGATCGTCATAACATCTCCTCAACTTCGCGCTTGAGATGATGCAAACATCTCGAAAGCGGCGGCTTCGGGCTTTGCCGAGGAACGCAAATCAAAATCAGATTGCCACAATATTTTCAATTTTGTCGGGATAATCCGCATCCCCTTCGCGACGGGACGGTGCTTTCCCGATATACCACGCGGCCCACGTTGAAGCGAAGCGACCCAGGAAAAGATGCGGTCAGCCACGTATTTGTCGCAGCGGCTCAGGCGTCGCTCGGGTCGCGCGCGTAGTGGTCCGCTAATGGTCTCTCAGGAAACCTTTCCGCTCAGAACCTCAGGTCGTGTCCCACCAACCTGAACAATTATCCCGTACTCTTGAATTTCCCGCATCAGTGCCTTCGCCAACAAACTGGCGCCTATCGCGGGTTCGACCTCGGGCCTTGCCAGATCGCGCGTAATCTCTGCTTGCCGGTCGGGCGCGACCTCGCCATAGCTCGAAAACGTCGTCAGCACCTTCTCGTGTCCCAGATTCTGACTCCAGACTTTGAACTCTTCCGGTGTCCGACTAAGCCGCTCGCCCGAGGGCCGCCTCAAGAATCTTACGAATCGGCCCGGTGTTACTCCAATGGCCCCGGGCGATGCCGCTGGCCTCAAAACGTCGCGACAGCCCAACGACAACCCGCGTTCTTGGGAATAGTGGATCGTCTGGCCCCCAGAGCATCTCTTTCTGGAGATGCTCGACCCACTGCGTCACGATCACGCAAATGTCGTCGCCGATGGGGAAGAAATAGCTGGTGAAGGTCTTACTGAATTTTGTCTTCGCCTCACGCGCATCCTGGTCGACACGACGTTCATCGAGAGATAACGCGAGAGATTGACGACGAACATGCAGGAACGGAAAGCTAGAGGAAACCTAGCTTTTTCAACCATCAGAGAATGTCGAAAGGTGATGCAGAATGAGGTGGTGGCGGACAGGGTGGGATTCGAACCCACGTAGAGCTTGCACCCTAATCGGTTTTCGAGACCGACGCCTTCAACCACTCGGCCACCTGTCCAGCGCGACGCCCCGGGGGGCGCTTGCGGAGCCGGGAAGCTAATCGAAGCGACGCCGGCCCGCAACAGCAATTATTGCGGGGTTACATCCCCACCCCTCAAGGTCAGTCGAGATCGGACACGCCGGCCTCGACACCCTTGATCTTCGAAGCCAGCGAGGCCTCGAGGAACATGTCGATATCGCCGTTGAGCACGGCGTTGGTCTGGCTGGTCTCGGCGCCGGTGCGCAGGTCCTTGATCATCTGGTATGGCTGCAGCACGTAGGAGCGGATCTGGTGGCCCCAGCCGATATCGGACTTCGTGGCATTCAACGCGTCGGCGGCCTCTTCCCGCTTCTTCAGTTCGAGTTCGTAGAGTCGGGCCTTAAGCATGTCCCAGGCGATGGCACGGTTGCGATGCTGCGAGCGGTCCTGCTGGCACGATACCACGATCCCGGTCGGATTATGGGTGA
>CAIUCF010000470.1 GCA_903897565.1 uncultured Rhodospirillales bacterium
CTGATCACCTTCATCATCTTCTGGGGTCTGATCGGCCATAACCTGCCGGCGCCGCCGTCGCCGGCCCTCAATGCCCATGATCTGGCCCAACGCTACGCCGACACCTCGGCCGGTGTTCGGGTCGGCTTTATCCTATCGCTGATTTCGGTGGTGCTCTACCTGCCATGGACGGCGCTGCTGGCGACGCAGATGGCGCGGATCGAGGGCAAGTTCCCCGTGATGTCGATGCTGCAGCTGCTCGGCGGCGGGCTGACCGTCATGGTGGTGTCGTTCAGCGCCTTCTTCTGGGTGGCGGCAGCGTTCCGGCCGGAGCGCGACCCGTCGGAAATCCAGCTGCTCAACGATCTCGGCTGGCTGTGCATCGACCTGCAATACGCCTGCACCACCCTGCAGATGATCGCAGCGGCGCTGGTCGGTCTGGCCGACAAGAGCAAGACGCCGCTGTTCCCGGGTTGGGTCTGCTTCCTGACGATCTGGTGCGGCATGAGCTTCTTGCCCGCAAGCCTCACCGGCGTGCTCAAGACCGGGCCGTTCGCCTGGGACGGCTTATTCAGCTACTACTTCCCGTATTTCTGCTGGCTGTGCTGGTACGCCATCGCCAGTTTCTATATGAGCCGGGAAGTCGCGCGCCGCGCGGGCGGGGCAGCCGCCACCGATCTGGCGGGCGGGCTCGCCCACGGTCTCGGGGCCTAACAACAGGCGGGGCGGCACGAGCGCCGGCAATGGTGCTCGTGCCGCCAACCTGACGGTCGATCAACGACCGCGGGAAGCAATGCCGCCGATGGGAGAGCGACAGAATGACCACCAAACTCAGCTTCCGCTTTCAGATGATGGCCGCGTCATGCGGCTTGCTGTTCGATATCTTCTACGGCGGCAGCTGGGCCGTTCTCGCGCACAACCTGCCGCCGGCCTCGGCGAGCCTCAGCGCGGTCGGCATCGCCGATTTCTACCGCCAGCACCATGACGCGATCTTGGCCGGCAATGCGCTCGCCTGCCTGTTCGGCGCCATGTGGATGCCGTGGACGGCGCAGCTGACCTTGACCTTGCGGCGCATCGAAGGGCCGAACCCCGTGCTGACGGTGGTGCAGGCGATCGGCGGCGGCATCACCAGCTGGGCCTTCATCTTCTGTCCGGCGATCTGGGCGGCGGCGGCCTACCGACCGGACGCCGACCCGATGATCACGCGGGCGATGAACGATGTCGGATTCTTCCTGTTCAACCTGACCTATTCCGCGACCTCGCTGCAGGCGATCGCCGCCGGCATCGTCGGTCTCACCGATAAGAGCGAGGCCCCGGTGTTTCCGCGCTGGGTCAGCTGGTGGGCAATCGGCACGGGGCTCACCTTCGTGCCGATCAGCCTGATGCCGTTCTCGACGACCGGGCCGTTCGCCTGGGACGGGCTCGTCACCTTCTGGATTGGGTTCGCGGCTTTCTTCGGTTGGGCGGCTTCGATGGGCGGCTCGATGATCAAGGATACCCGGCGCCGGATGCAGGCTACGCGCTGACGCGCAGCGGCAAGGCGCCGCGATCGAAGGATGTGATCGCCTTGCGCAGCAGCGTCCCCAGCTGGTCGAATTCCTCGGGCGTCAAACCCGCAAACGCCTGCGTCAGCGGCTCCGCAAGCCGCGGCACCGCGTCAAGCGCGCTGCGGCGCCCGGCCTCGGTGATTTCGATCACGTGACGGCGGCCGTCGCGCGCCTCGAACGCCCGCGTTGCCAGACCCTCCGTGACCAGCCCGTCGAGGATCCGGGTCATGTTGCCGCGGCTGGTCCCGACCAAGTCGCTCAATTCGCTGGGCGACGCCCGGCCGTGCTCGGTCGCCATCAGCAGGCACAGCACGTGAAAGGAATTCTCGGTCAGCCCCATGGCGCGGAACACCGGCTCGAAATACTGGCTGAGCCCGGCGACGCTGATCCGGATCAGTCTGACCATAACGGTCTCTGGCATCGGCAGATCGGGCAAAGCCGCCGCCATGGGCTGCGTACTCCGCTTTACCGCAGAAAGTCGCTCAATTCCTCGCATCGCATGACCTAGGTAATTTACATGAAAACTACCCTACGATTCCGCCTGGGCCGGTGGCAAGTACGAGATCGCCGGCGATGAAGCCGAGCGCGCCGACGCGGCGAAGTGTTTGGGGTCGGCGGAGAGCGGTTCGAACGTCGGTGTGCTTTGGCACCAGGCGTCGACGCCGATCGGCACCGATCGATCAATCGAAGAGGAGACGTCCGGGTGCCCTAGAGATGTTGGTCAAGACCGAGAAACCGGCTTGGCGTCCGAGTATAGGACCGGTTATCCGACGCGTCAGGATGGGATTTTCAGGAATCAGCCCGTTGCGGGAGAGCGCCTGAGCGCCCCGCCGCATGTCCGGGCGGTCACACCGAGATATCGGCCGCGCAACGCAACTACCGGGTTAACGCGCTGCCCCGATCGCGCTACTCTCGTACGGGAACATCTTCCCTTGGGTTCATGCTGCCACTGTCGGCGCCCTGATTTAGGCCGCGGGTGACGCGGCAAAGCAAAAACATGCTGCGGCATCACAAAAAAGCAAAAACGACCATGCAGGTAGCACCACTCCCGACAAATGAACCCGAGC
>CAIUCF010000471.1 GCA_903897565.1 uncultured Rhodospirillales bacterium
GGTTTGCCGTGCAGATACATCGAGGTCAGCGCGCCGAAGCCGGTCTTCTTGATATCGACGCGGGGAAACAGCTCGGCCTCGATCATCGCCGTCGTGCGGCTGCCGGGGGTCAGGACGAAGCGATAGGCGCCGGTCAGGCTCGGGCTCTCCAGCAACGCGTAGACAGTGATCTCGGGCACACCGGCGGCCGGGCGCTCGATCCAGAACGCCGTGAATTCCGGAAACTCCTCTCCCTCCGGCTCGGCGGTATTGAGCGCGAGGCCGCGCGCCGACAGCCCGTATTCCTGGCCGCTGCCGCGCAGCCGGAAATAGGATGCGCCCTGGAACACCGCAAATTCGTCGAACACCTTGGGGTCCGAGAACGGGAAATGCAGGCGGAAGCCGGAAAAACCCAGATCGGCGGGGAAGTTCGTGTCGATCTTGTTCTTGCCGAAATCGAACATCTGCGGCGCATAGGCGACCTCATGCGCGACGCCGCCCTCGACCAGGTTGAGGACGACCCGGCGGCGGTAGATGAAGCCGCGATGGAAACACTCGATCCGAAACAACCCATCGCCCTGCCACAGCGCGTGGTCGGTGCGGAAACTGATCTCCCGGAACGCGGTATAATCGAGCTTCGCCAGGGCGTCGGGCAGCGGATCCGGTGTCGCGTCATGCGGCCGCTTCGAGAGGTCGAGCGCCCGTTGCCGCACGGTCGCGAAAGAAAAGCGAGCCGTTGCCGCCGGCGCTCGGTCCGGCGCCAGAAACATCCCGGCGGCGGCACCGGTGACAATAAAATCTCGACGCGTCATGGACATGGTCCGGGTCCCCGATCGGGTATGGCAATGGTAACCCGATAACGTATGAGGGGGCCCGCTTGTTCCGGACGAGATCCCCCGCTACGGCGTCTTCGGCCGTAAGAGCATGTTTGACCAAACCCTACGAAGATTATCGATCCCGCCGGCCGTCGAACTGAACATCGTCGTGTCGCACACCAGCAATTTTCCGGCGAAGACCCCGGGGCGGGATTGTAGTAGCGCATCGAATGTCGAACGGCTGTCTTGGCTGAATGGGAAAGGCGGCGCGGCAGGGTCGATGGCCTGGCGCGCGAGGACGTCCATCAACCCCACCGACGGGCCGATGCGTTCCAACTGGGGCAGATGCGGGTGGAGGTTAAAAGCCTCGACACCGTCGAGAAGGCCCAATACGTCGCGGCGACGATCGATCTCGACCGGGGCAGGTGCGCCATCGGCTGTTGTCGCAGGGCGCAGGCCATAGCGGTTTTCGACGGGCACCCCGAGTCCGGCCAGCAATGTCCGCGCGAAGCCGCCGAATCCTTGGCGAGGCGGAACCGCAGGATCGCCATGGTGCAGGTGCTCGGCGATCTGTCGTTCGTGCCCAGGGTCGGCCCCGCCCGTGGCTTCGCCGATGTCGTGGTGAGGACAGACGAAGATCAGATGATCGGGATTGGCGAGAAAACGTTTGATCGCCTGGACTTCCGCCTCGGTCGCCGCCTGATGGGTCCGAAAGGTGTCGTAGCTGATGACGACGATGGTATCGGCATCCCCGATCAACGCATCGTCGAGCAGTGTTCTGACGCCGTCATCCGTCACGCGTTCGGTTTGGACGACGGCATTGCCCGTCGTCATCTCGGCTTGTTCGGCGAACGCGGCAAAATTCGGCTTCTGGATATGGTCGAGGAAA
>CAIUCF010000472.1 GCA_903897565.1 uncultured Rhodospirillales bacterium
ATGTCGTGGTCGCGGGGGTCACCAAGATCGGGGCGCGAACCCGCATCTTCCCCTTCGCCTCGATCGGCCACGAGCCGCAGGACAAGAAGTTCAAGGGCGAGGTCTCCTCGCTGATCGTCGGCACCGACAACGTGATCCGCGAACATGTGACGTTCAACACCGGTACCGAGGGCGGCGGTTTGGTCACCCGGGTCGGCAATCGCGGACTGTTCATGGCCGGCTGCCATATCGCCCATGATTGCGTGGTCGGCGACGACGTCATCATCGCCAATCACGGCACCGTCGCCGGTCATGTCGTCATCGGCGATTTTGCCTTCCTCGGCGGCCTCGCCGCCGTGCATCAGTTCTGCCGCATCGGGCAGCACGCGTTCGTCGGCGGCCTCTCCGGGGTCGAACGCGACGTCATCCCCTATGGCATGGTGGTGGGCGATCGCGCTCGCCTGGTCGGGCTGAACCTGCGTGGCTTGCAGCGTCGCGACTTCGCCAAGGAGGACATCCAGGCGCTGCGCTCGGCTTATCGGATGCTGTTCGCGCCGGAAGGCACCCTGGTCGAGCGTCTTGACGATGTCGCCAAGCATTTCGGCCAGGTCGGCCCCGTCGCCGAGATCGTCAGCTTCATTCGCGCCGATTCGAGCCGGGCAATCTGCCAGCCGGAAGCGGGAGATGCCTGAGGCGGCGGAAACGCTCCCCAAGCTCGGCATCATCGCGGGTAACGGCTCGCTTCCCGTCGATATCATCAAGCGCTGCCGGGAGACCGGCCGCGAGGTTTTCGTGCTCGCCGTCCAGGACGAGGCCGATCCGGCCGGCCTGGTCGGGGTCGATCACGTCTGGTTCCGCATGGGCGCGGCGGCAGCGGCGATCCGCCATCTGCGTGAACACGGCGTCCGCGAGGTCGTGATGGCGGGCGGGGTGCGCCGTCCCAGCCTGACCAGCCTGCGCCCGGATTGGCGTGCCGCCAAGATGTTCGCCCGGATCGGCTTGCGGGCGCTCGGCGATGACGGCTTGCTGACGGCTGTGAAGCGCGAATTCGAGGCCGAAGGCTTCAAGGTCGTCGGCGCGCACAGCATTCTCGGCGACCGGGTCGCCAAGGCCGGCCTGTTCGGCAAGTTTGCCCCCGATGCCCAGGCACAGTCCGATATCACGCATGGCTTTCGCATCGTTCGCGCGCTCGGCGATCTCGATATCGGTCAGGCTGTCGTCGTGCAGCAGGGGCTGGTACTCGGAGTCGAGGCGATCGAGGGCACGGATGCGCTACTCGGACGGGTTGGCGGGCTCCGCCGCGACGGCCCCGGTGGCGTTCTCGTCAAGGCGAAGAAGCCGAATCAGGATGTCGAAGTCGACATGCCGTCAATCGGCCCGAAGACGATCGAGCTCGCGCATCAGGCCGGATTGCGTGGCGTCGCCGTCGAGGCCGGTGGCAGTCTTATCCTCGGTCTGGAGCTGGTGGTCAGCAAGGCCGACCGGCTCGGCTTGTTCGTGATCGGGGTCGCCCCGGACGGCATGATGCCGGCCCCATGACGCAGGCTCCCGACGATCCGGGCGCGCCGCTCTTCTATCTGATCGCCGGCGAACCATCGGGCGATACCCTGGGCGCGGCGTTGATGCGGGCGCTCAAGCGGCGACTCGACGGCAAGGTCCGCTTC
>CAIUCF010000473.1 GCA_903897565.1 uncultured Rhodospirillales bacterium
CCGCGCGCGCGTCGCGGGCGCCGGGACGGCAGCCCGCCTTCGACCCGATCGGGGCAGGGCACTGCCGGCAGGTTGTTCAACGTCGATGGGCGCGCGTTTAACGTCATGCCCATGCAACATTTCAACGGCGAGAACGCTCCCGCGCGCTCAATTTTACCGGATACCGGTCTCCGGCCAATTCGCGGCCGGCGCCGGTCAGACGCTCAGTTTGCGGCGGCGCGCCAGGCCGGTGAGGCCGAGCAGAGCGAGCCCGAACATCCCTGCGGCGCCGGGCAGCGGCACTGCCGAGGCCGTGCCGAGCAGGAAGGTCGGGTCGCCCGGCGGCAGCACGATCGAGCCGGAGAACAGCAAGGTGTATTTGCCCGCCGGCAGCATCGCGAAATGCGAGAGATCGGTCGCGCCCAACTGGCTTCCGGGGGTGATCGTGCCGCCGACGAGGGTGGGGATGCCCTTGGTCCAGATCCAGGTCTCACCCGGGGTGCTCGGCACATACTGCACATAGGAGGCGACGCCGAGATTGAAGCTGAAGCCCGCCATCCAGTCGCTGCCGTCGCCGGTCTGACTGCCATGTTGCGTCAGGGTGAAGGGCAGGCCGTTCAGTGATTCATTGACGACGGCCTTCGTGACGAGCTGACCGTCGAGCGTCTCGTCGAGGCTGACGGACAGCGCCGCCGATTGGTTGTCGATGATGTTGAACGGGTTGAGTCCCGTCAGATTGCCGAGGCCGGCATCGTTATAGGACGTCGTCGCCTGCGCCGCTGCCGGCGCGCCGAGGAGAGCGACGGTCAGGCAGAAACCGGCCAGTTGGGTGCGGAATTCGGTCAAGGTTCGTCTCCATCGGAGAGTTGCAACAGCGCCGGTTCGCGCGCGAAGGCGCGACGGTGGCGATCGGAGGGCCGGAGCCGGGAACGGGCTCGATAACGTATTGATGAGATTCGACGTTCTCATAATCTGTTGCGGCGCACAAGGCGCAATCACGGGCGCGATGACGGCTTTTTTCGGGTGGGCGATCGCCTAGCCCCAGGTTGAGATCTCGCCGAGCACTCGTTCGGTATCCGCGCCGAGTTCCCGGCTCGGGGTCAGGGGATGCGGCGGCACGCCGTCGTAGCGCAGCGGGCTCTGCTGGACGACGATGCGGCCGAGTTGCGGATGGTCCTGCCACTCGAGCGCGCCGCGGGCGTGCATGTTGGGATCGTTCACCACTTCGTCGAGGGTCCGCACCGGCGCGCAAGGCACCTTCGCCGCCATCAGCCGCTGAAACAGCGCATCCTTGGTCTGGCCTGCCGTCCAGTCGCCGACCAGGGCGTCGACCGTATCGATATGGGCGACGCGGGCGGTCAGGGTCGAGAAGCGCGGGTCTTCGCTCAGCTCCGGCCGGCCCATCTCGGTCACCAGGGCGCGCCAGTGGATTTCGCCGACGCAGATGATCGCGATATGGCCGTCGGCGGTCGGGTAGACGTTGTAGGGCGATTCCGCGAGGCCGCCATGGCGGTTGCCGGTGCGTGGCGGCAGGTCGTTCGTCCCTTGGCTCGCCCAGTGCATGCCGAGGCTGGAGGAAAGCGAGGCGTAGACCGCGTCCTGCATCGCGACCTCGAGACGCCGCGCCACGCCGGTGCGCTCGCGCTCGAACAGCGCCGTCGCGATCGCGCCGTAGAGATGGGTGCCGGCGAAGAAATCGGCCATCGCCGGCCCGGCCTTGACCGGCGGGCGATCGGGAAAGCCCGTCGTGTGCATGACGCCGGCCATCGCCTGGATCGTCAGATCCATCGCCGGATAGTTGCGATAGGGTCCGGTGCTGCCGAAGCCGGAGCTGGCGGCGTAGATCAATCGAGGATTGATCAGTTTCAGCGTCTCGTAGCCGAGCTCGAGCCGGTCCATCACCCCCGGCGCGAAGTTCTCGACCAGGACGTCAGCCGTCTTGACGAGATCGCGCAAGGCCTGCTTGCCCGCGGGCGATTTGAGGTCGAGGACGACGGATTCCTTGTTGCCGTTGAGCATCGCGAAG
>CAIUCF010000474.1 GCA_903897565.1 uncultured Rhodospirillales bacterium
GAATCCGCGCGTCAGCCGCTCCTCGGCGCTGGCCTCCAAGGCGACCGGCTTCCCGATCGCCAAGGTCGCAGCGCTGCTGGCCGTCGGCTACACGCTCGACGAGCTCAAGAACGAGATCACCCGGGTCACCCCGGCCTCGTTCGAGCCGACCATCGACTACGTCGTCACTAAAATCCCCCGTTTTGCCTTCGAGAAGTTCCCCGGCACCCAGCCCTTGCTCTCAACCTCGATGAAGTCGGTCGGCGAGGCGATGGCGGTCGGCCGCAGCTTCGCCGAGAGCGTGCAGAAGGCGCTGCGTTCGCTCGAGACCGGTCTCACCGGCTTCAACGAGATCGAAATTCCCGGCGTCGAGCCCGGCAGCATCACGCCCGAGAACGTCGACAAGAACGCGGTCCGTGCCGCGCTCGCCCGGCCGACCCCGGAGCGGCTGCTCGTCATCGCCCAAGCCTTCCGGCTCGGCCTCACGGTCGAGGAAATCTTCGAAGTCTGCCAGTACGAGCCCTGGTTCCTGCGCCAGATCGAGGCGATCGTCGCGACCGAGGCCAATGTCCGCCGCGACGGCGTTCCCGACGACGCGGCCAAGCTCCATGCCCTGAAGAAGATGGGCTTCAGCGACGCACGCCTCGCCGAACTCAGCCAGAAATCGCCGGCCCCACTCACCGAGGCCGATCTCGCCGCACGCCGCATCGCGCTCAATATCCACCCGGTCTACAAGCGGATCGATACCTGCGCCGCCGAGTTCGCGTCGCTGACGCCCTATATGTACTCGACCTATGAAGGCAACGGCCTGAGCCCGGCCGAGAACGAGTCCGAGCCGACCGATCGCCGCAAGGTCATCATCCTCGGCGGCGGCCCCAACCGTATCGGTCAGGGCATCGAGTTCGACTATTGCTGCGTCCATGCCGCCTACGCCCTGCGCGAGGCCGGGATCGAGACCATCATGGTCAACTGCAACCCCGAGACCGTCTCGACCGATTACGACACCTCGGACCGGCTGTATTTCGAGCCGCTGACCGCCGAGGATGTGATCGAGCTGGTCCGCGTCGAGCAGAGCAAGGGCACCCTGCTGGGCATCATCGTGCAGTTCGGCGGCCAGACCCCGCTCAAGCTCGCCGAGGCGCTGGAATCGGCCCAGATCCCGATCCTCGGCACCTCGCCCGACGCGATCGATCTCGCCGAGGATCGCAAGCGCTTCCAGAAATTCCTCTCCGACCTCAAGCTCCTGCAGCCCGAGAACGGCACCGCCTACTCGCTCGAAGAGGCCGAAGCCGTCGCCCGCGAACTGGGCTTCCCGCTGGTCATCCGCCCCTCCTACGTGCTCGGTGGCCGGGCGATGGAGATCGTCCACGACATGGCGGGCGTCCGCCGCTACATGACCAACGCCGTCAAGGTGTCGGGCAAGAACCCGGTGCTGCTCGACCGCTACCTGAGCGACGCGATCGAGGTCGATGTCGACGCGGTGTCCGACGGCAAGGACGTCTATATCGCCGGAATCATGGAGCATATCGAGGAAGCCGGAATTCATTCCGGCGACAGCGCCTGCTCCTTGCCGCCCTACTCCCTGGCGCCCGAGATCGTCGAAGAGATCGAGCGCCAAACCGAAGCCATGGCGCTCGGCCTCGGCGTGGTCGGGCTCATGAACGTACAGTTCGCCATCAAGGACCACACCGTCTACGTGCTCGAGGTCAATCCGCGCGCCAGCCGCACCGTGCCCTTCGTCGCCAAGGCGACCGGCGTGCCGATCGCCAAGATCGCGGCCCGGATCATGGCCGGCGAGACCCTGGCCTCGTTCGCGCCGAAGCGGACGGCCGTCAGCCATGTCGCCGTCAAGGAAGCCGTGTTCCCCTTCAACCGCTTCCCCGGTGTCGACCTGATCCTGGGGCCGGAAATGAAATCGACCGGCGAGGTCATGGGGCTCGACCAGGATTTCGGCCGCGCCTTCGCCAAGTCGCAGCTCGGCAGCGGCGTCCGCCTGCCGCTCGAAGGTACCGTCTTCGTCTCGGTCCGCGATCGCGACAAGCCGCAGATCATCGACGCCAGCCAGCGCCTGATCGAGATGGGCTTCAAGCTCGTCGCCACCCGGGGCACCGCCAAGGTGCTGAGCGAGGCCGGCATCCCGGTCACGACCGTGAACAAGGTGCTCGAAGGCCGTCCCCATATCGTCGACATGATGGTGAGCGGGCAAATCCAGCTCGTCTTCAACACGACCGAGGGAACCCAGGCCGTCTCCGACAGTTTCAGCCTGCGTCGCAGCGCCCTCACCCACGGCATTCCGTACTACACCACCGCGGCCGGCGCTCGGGCCTCGGTGCAGGCAATTCAGGCCCTGCGAACCGGAAGCCTTGAAGTCGCACCGTTACAGTCCTACTTTATCTGATCCCGATCGCCGGGGGGTAAATGGGCAGCCCCCCCTGAGACCCTGGGGAACCTTGTCTAAAACATCAGCATTGGCCGGACCCTCACTACTATGATCAAAGTCCCGATGACGGAAATCGGCTTCAGCCGCCTCCAGGAAGAACTTCGCCGCCTCAAATCGGTAGACCGGCCCGCGGTAATCCGGGCGATTGCCGAGGCGCGCGAGCATGGCGATCTTTCGGAAAATGCGGAATATCACGCCGCGCGCGAGCGCCAGTCCTTTATCGAAGGCCGCGTGCTCGAACTCGAGGACAAGATCGCCCGGGCCGAAGTCATCGACGTCAAGAAGCTGCACGGCAGCACGGTGAAGTTCGGCGCGACCGTCGTGCTCTCCGACGAAGAGACCGAAGAAGAGACCACCTACCAGATCGTCGGCGAGGACGAGGCCGACATCAAGGGCGGGTTCCTCTCCGTGACCTCTCCGCTTGGCCGCGCCCTGATCAACAAGCAGCTCGGCGAAAGCGTCGAAGTGACGACGCCCCGGGGCGCCAAATCCTACGAGATCGTCAAGGTTCTGTTTCAATAAAAGCGGGGGTCGGCGTGGCGTCACGCCGGCTCGTCGAGGTCGATGGGAACGCCGACATCGTGCTTGGCGCGTCGGACGACACGCATGGTTTTGACATGAATGACGTTCGGCGAACCCGTCAGCATCGACAGGAAACGGCGATAAGCCCGCTGATCCTTGGTGACGACCTTCAGCAGGAAATCATTGACGCCTTCGAGCATGTAGGTCTCGCGGACCTCCGGCCAGCCCAGGGTCAACTGTTCGAACGCGTTGAGATCCTGCTCGGACTGCCGCTCCAGCCCGACCTGGATATAGGCGGTCTCGGCGAAGCCGAGCGCTTCGGCGTTCAAGGTCGCGTGATAGCCCTGAATGAACCCGGCCTTCTCCAGGATCCGCACCCGGCGCAGGCAGGGCGGCGCCGAAAGCTGGGCGCGGGCCGCCAGTTCGACATTGGTCATGCGTCCATCGGCCTGGAGATCGCGCAGCAGCCGGCGATCCGTTCGGTCGAGCTTGATCCGTCCCATTCAGGGTCCTTCATCCATCATCCGGGTAATTATATTACACGATTGTCGACCAAGGCAACGCCTCGACCGGGATTCGGGCGGTGAGCGATCCCCTCACCTGGATCCTGCATGACGGTAAGGTCGGCCTGCGCAATCAGGCGCTCGGGGTTGCCGAGGCCGTCGGCTTGCTGCCGATCGCCGAAAAGAAACTCGTCATCCGCTATCCCTGGAAGCTGCTGCCGCCCTCGCTGTGGCCTTGCGCGCTCGCGGCCCCGGGACCCGGCGGCGACCGGCTCGAGCCGCCCTGGCCACGGCTGGTCATCGGCGCCGGCGGTCGCGCCGCGGCCCCGGCGCTGGCGATCAGGGCTGCGGCCGGCGGAAGATGCCTGGTCGTCCACATTCAGGATCCCAAGATCGCGCCGTCGCGTTTCGACCTGATGATCGTCCCGGAACATGACCGCGTCCGCGGTGCTAACGTGATGGTCACGCAAGGCGCGGTCCATCGCGTCACCCGCGAAAAGCTCGATGCCGCCGCGGGCGAGTGGCAATCGCGCCTCGCCTTCCTGCCGCGGCCCCGGGTCGCGGTGCTGATCGGCGGCAATAACGGCATCTACCGCTTCGGCCCGGACGAGATGCGGCCGCTGGCGGCGCAACTCGCCGCACTGGCACGGGCCGGCTACGGCCTGATGATCACGCCCTCGCGGCGGACCGGTGCCGAATCCGAGGCGATCCTGCAGGCGGCACTCGACGGGCTTCCCGCCTATATCTGGGATGGCGCGGGGGAGAATCCGTATTTCGGCATCCTCGGCCTGGCCGATCACGTGATCGCGACCGCGGATTCCATCTCGATGATCACCGAAGCCGGCGCCACCGGCAAACCGGTCCATGTCGTGCCGTTGCCCGGCGGCTCGGCGAAATTCCAACGCTTCCACAAGGCGATGCGAGACAGCGGCATTACCCGCCCCTATACCGGAGAACTCGAGGTCTGGGACTACGCACCACGCGACGACACCGCGCGGGCCGGTGCCTTGATCCGGCAGATGTTGCAGGAGAGAAACCTGTGGGCTTGAACTGGCGCGATCAGAATTCGACGGCGCGCGCGATCACGCTCTACTGCGCCGCGCTCGCCGCGTCCGCGGTCGTGTTTTCCCTGTTTCCGCAGATCGATCTCTGGGTCAGCGGCTGGTTCTGGTCGCCGAAGAGCGCCTGGTTCCTCGACGAATGGGGACCGTTCACGCCGGTGACCAGCCTGGTTCCCGAGATCACGGACGGGATCGTGATCGCGGCCGCGATCCTGCTGTTCATCGGGTATCTCTACGATTGGTGGCTCACGCCGTTCGACCGCCGCGGCGTCATCTACATCCTGCTGACGATCGCGCTGGGCCCCGGTCTGCTCGCCAATACCTTGCTCAAGGACCACTGGGGCCGCGCCCGCCCGGCCCAGGTGCTCGAGTTCGGCGGCACCAAGCATTTCACGCCGGCGCTGATTCCGAGCGATCAATGCAGCTCGAACTGTTCCTTCGTCTCCGGCCATGGCGCGATGGCCTTCACCCTGATCGCGTTCGCCTTCATGATCCGCGACCCGAAGCGACGCCGTCAGGGCATCTGGGCGGCGCTCGCCTTCGGCACGCTGGTCGGCTTCACCCGGATCGCGCAGGGCCGGCACTTCCTGTCCGACACCATCGACGCCGCCCTGTTCATGATCGGCCTGTCCTGGCTGCTGCATCACTGGATCATCGAGCGTGACGGGCTATCGCGAGCCTGGGTCGCGTCCGCTGTCCGCGCGGGAGTTGGGCTGGCGAACGCTGCGGTGCGCTGCGTCGCCTGGATCCTCTCGAGTCCGACTCGGCGCTGGGCGGCGTTCCATGTTGTGTCGCTCGGCCTGTTTCTGCTCGCACACCAAGCCTATGACCTGCGATTAGCACAATCCGCGCAGCACGAACCCGACCGCCTCTACGCGCTCTGGCACCGGGTCACCCAACTTGGCCTCGGCGAGACCTGGATGGTGCCCAGCGGGCTCGCGACCATCATCATGCTGGCGATCGCCTGGTCGCCGCGGTTCGCCCATGCCCGCGAACGCTGGATCGCCTGGGCGATCGTGCCGGGATATCTGTTCGCGATCGTGGCGATCACCGGACTCGTCGCCGATCTGCTGAAGATCCTGATCGGTCGTCCGAGACCGGCGCTGCTGTTCCGCGACGGCGAGTCCGCCTGGGTGGGCCTGTCGTTCCACGCCGATCACTGGTCATTACCGTCAGGCCACACGACGACCATCGCCGCGGTCGCGACTGCTTTGGTCTACCTCTGGCCGCGGCATATCCTGGCCTACGCGCTGGTGGCGCTGCTCGTTGCTGCCTCCCGGGTCGAACTCGGCGAGCATTATCTCAGCGACGCCGTCGCCGGCGCCTGGCTCGGCATCTCGCTCACCGTCTACCTGACCGGAGTCCTGCGCCGCAGCGGCATCGATCTCAGAGACGCCAAGGCCGGCGTCCTCGCGCCATTGCCGCCACGCGACTGGCGCGCGCGACTGCTCGGCTTCTAGGCCTAATAGCCCTTGAAGCCGTAAAGCGCGGTGATGCGGACATCGCGGGCAAGTCCGCGCCCGATCGGCACCCGAATATGGGCGATCTCCTCGTGGCGGGCGAAATAGCCGACGACGCCGGCGTCATCGGCACGGTCGCTGATCCACAGGTAATCCCCGCCCGGCCGCCCCGGCAGGCTCTGCGTCATCTCGAAGCCGTTATTGATGCCCTTGCCGGGATTCCACATCAGCATGCCGAAGGGATGCGGCTGCATGTAGTAGATCAGCGCCGCCATCAACTCGCGGCTATCTGCAAGCAGGGGCAGTCGTGGCGCTTCGATCAGGCTGCGCGACACCGCCTCGCCCAGGGTGTGCCAGCCGCGCAGCCGGTGCACGGGATCGAGCTTGCCGGGCAGCGGCATGTTGACCGCTTGCGCGATGTCATGGGCGCCGAACACCGCCACCGCGAGGACGACATGGCCGACCACCGACCATTGCACCAGCAGATCCCGGCCCCGCATCCGCAGCCAGGCCACGACCAGAATCGTCGCCGGAAGATAGGCCGGCGCCGACCAGTTCGGCTGGGCCCGCGACAGCAGCGACTCGCACAGCATCACGACAAGCGTCGGCAGCGACAGAGCGAGGAGGAGCCAGATCCGGTTATCGACGGCGCCAGGCCGACGCCAAGCGCCGATGGCTATGATCAGCAGCGTTGCCGCGAACACGGGGCCTAACACCCCGAACTGCGATCCGGCGAACTCCAGGAATGCGCCGGGATGGAGGGCGAAGCCGTGAAGATCGGCATTGGCCGCGGTGTGGTGGTAGCTGGCAAAGCGGTTCGCCGCATTCCAGAGAAAATTCGGTGCATAGACGAGGGCCGCGAGCAGGACCGCTGCGCCGTAGCCGCGGATATGGCGACGCTCTTCCGGGACGAGGAGGAGAAAGCCGAACGCCGAGCCGAGCCAGAATCCCATCGCGTATTTCGACAGCAGGCCCAGTCCCCCGGCAACGCCGACCGCAAGCCACCAGATCGGAGCGCCCCCGGCTTCCCGGGCGCGCACGAAGCCATAGGTGGCGACAGCCCAGAAGAACAGCAGCGGCACATCCGTGGAGATCACCACCGACGACAGCGACACCGACGGCAAGGTGATGAAGGCGATTGCCGACCAGGCGGCGATTTGGCCGTCATAGAGCCGCGCGGCGATCCGGTACACGA
>CAIUCF010000475.1 GCA_903897565.1 uncultured Rhodospirillales bacterium
CGCTTCATCCAGGGCGACCTCGTCTACGACGCACGCGACATACCCGACGCCGTCATCGAGCAACGCTTCGCCGCCAGCATCGACCCCGAGGTCATCGCCAACCCGCCGCTCCGCCGCCCCAAGGGCTGGCCGAGCATGCGGAATCTGGATTTCACCCGCGACCCGCGGCTGTCGGCGATGGCGGCGCCGACGCTCGTCCTCTGGGGCCAGGAGGATCGCGTCAATCGCCCGAGCGGCGCCCATACCCTCCAACGATATTTGCCGAATTGCGACGTCTATCTGTTCAGCCGCACCGGCCATTGGGTCCAATGGGAGCGCGCCGACATGTTCGACGCCGTCGTCCGTACTTTCCTTCTCGCCCCGACCGTCGAGGCCAGGACATGAATCAGTCCGTCTTCGGCCGCATCCGCCTTGGCTACATCGTCATCGGATCGACCCGCCTCGACGACTGGCGCCGCTTCGGCGCCGAGGCGCTCGGCCTCCATGTCGATCTCCCGTCGGGTGACCTCCTCGCCTTCAGGGTCGATGATTGGCAGCGCCGCATCATCGTCAGACAGGCGGCGGATGAGGATGTCATCGCGTTGGGCTGGCAGGTCGATGACGAAGCATCGCTGGAGAGGCTACAGGCGCGCCTGCGCGCCCGCGGCATCGAAACGCGCGGCACGACCGGCAAAGAAGCCGCGCTTCGCGGCGTCGAGCGTTTCGTCGCCTTCACCGGCCCGAAGCGGCAGACACATGAATTGTTCACGCGACCCATCCGGACCGATCGTCCGCTCGCGATGCTCACGAGCGGCTTCGTCACCGGAGCGAGCGGACTGGGACACGCGGCAATCACGTCGCGGCGACCCGAGGCGATGATCGGTTTCTGGCAAGATGTCTTCGATGCCCGCGTCAGCGACCACATCGACGCCCGGATCGACGGTATCGGCCTCGATATCACCTTCCTGCGCCTGAACGAACGCCATCACTCACTGGCCGTCGCCGCGACCAGAGGCCTTCGCATGGATCCGATCCGGACCAAGCTCCAGCATTTCAACCTCGAAGTGTCCAGCCTGAACGACCTCACGAATGCTTACGTGCGCTGCCGCGAATTGGGTTACCGCGTCGCCCTCGGCGTCGGTCAGCACACCAATGATCGCGAACTCTCGTTCTATGTGGTCACGCCGTCGGGCTTCGAGATCGAGATCGGCTGGAATCCCATCCGCGTTACCGACGAAGCCAATTGGGCGCCGACGACTCACAAGGGGATCAGCATCTGGGGACACACCCCGCAAGACCTGTCGTTCGGCAGCAAGGCACAGCAGTTCGGGCGTGCCTTGGCGTCGCTCGGCCGCCCTGAATTCAACCCGACAGCCAATGCGGGAGACGGAAGATGAGCACTGAAACGCTCACCCTCGACACGGACATCATTATCGTCGGCATGGGGCCGACGGGTTTGACCCTCGCCCATCTGCTCGGACGCCGCGGCTGTCGGGTGACGGTGCTCGAGCGCGAACCCGCCTTCTACGGCAACGCCCGCGCCGTCTACACCGACGACGAGTGCATGCGCATCTTCCAGGCCGCGAATATGGCGAGCGAGCTGGAGGCCGATATGAACATCGATCTGCCCGTCCAGTGGGTTTTCAAGGATGGGACGGTGCTGGCCCAGTTCGTCCGTGCCGACCGACCGAATGGCTGGGCCGCGTCGAATTTCCTCTACCAGCCGTTTCTCGAAACCCGGATGGAAGCGTTGCTGTCGCGATATCCAAATATCAGGGTACTGCGCGGCCGTGAGGTCACCCTTCTCGATCAGGACGAGAATGGGGTCACGGTATTCCACGCCCGCAACTGCGGCACCGATTACGGCCAGATCACGCTGGAGCCGGTCGCATCGCAAGGCGACGAGCAATCGCTCCGGGCCCGTTACGTCGTCGGCTGCGACGGCGGCCGCAGCCTGGTCCGCAGCCTGCTCGGGATCAAGCTGTCGGGGAAGAGCTTTCCCAATCCCTGGCTGGTGGTCGACATCAAGGCGCTGGATGATGGCGAGTGTCTGCGCCACCTGCCCTATTTCAATTTCTACTGCGACCCCGAATGCCCGACCGTCAGCTGCCCCCAGCCGGCCGGACACCATCGCTTCGAGTTCATGCTGATGCCCGGGCAGACCCGTGAACACATGGAGGATCCGGCCACCATCCGCTCGCTGCTGGCCAAACATGTCGATCCGGCCAAGGTCGAGATCCTGCGCAAGCTGGTCTACACCTTCAACGCCCTGGTGGCGGAACGGTGGCGCGATCGACGCGTCCTCATGGCCGGAGACGCCGCCCATATGACGCCGCAGTTCATGGGCCAGGGCATGAGTTCGGGCATCCGCGACGCCTATAACCTCGCCTGGAAGCTCGACGCCGTCGTCTCCGGCCGCCTCGACGACCGGGTGCTGGACAGCTACGAGCGCGAGCGCAAGCCCCACGCGAAGGAGATGATCGATATCTCGGTGGCCATGAAGGATTTCGTGTCGATGGCCAACCCGCTGCTGGCGCTGCTCCGCAACGCGGTGGTGCGCATTATGCTGCGGCTGCCTTATGCCGGGAGCTATATCCGCGAGGGCCGGTTCAAGCCGCCGCCGACCTACGCGCCGGGCAGCTACCTCGGATTGCCGCGCCGCCGGCGCAGCGGCAGCGAAGGGCGCCCGATCCCGCAGCCGCTGATGCGAACCTCCGAGGGGCGCCGGGTCATGCTCGACAACGTCCTCGGCGAGCAATTCGCCGTGATCGGCTTCGGCGTCGATCCGCGAATCGGTCTCGATGCCCGGGCGATTGAAACGCTCAACAACCTCGGCACGCGATATCTGACCGTCTACGACCTGGGCCGGCGCCCGCAAGGCAACGACGATCGCCTACGCTCGACGCTCCCCGCTCTGATCGAGATCGAGGATCTCTCCGGCGAGCTCGACCGCTGGCTGCGCCGCTCAGGCGCCCGTGTCGGCGCGGTCGCCGTGATCAGGCCGGATAAGTTCGTCTTCGCCCTGGTCCCCGTGGTCGAGCTGCCGGGAGCGGTCACGGAACTCCGCCACCAGCTCGGTTTGCAGCCATCCGCGGCGCCATGCCCCGGCGCGGCAGACCGTCCCTCTTGCGAGGAACTGCTGCACGCCCCGAGCTGACGAGTGTTACCCGATAGCCGGGCCTAGCCGACCCGCAGCAGCTGTCGCCGCGTCACGACCAGCGCCCCGGTCACCGCCGCGGCCAGCATCGTGTATATGCACATGATCGTAGAGCTCTGGATGATGTCGGTGCTCTGCCACGACCAGCCGGCGGAATCCTGCACCACCATCAGCGGGATCACCAGCAGCAGCAGCGGGAACTGCAGGCCGAGCAACGCCCAATAGGCCGAGACCTCGTACCAGAAGCCGAGCCCGACCGGGCGAACGGGGATCTGGCTGATGGCCAGATAGACCGCGAACACCTGGAAGAAGGTCCAGGTCGTCAGGTACCAGCCGAGATAATTCGACAACGGCACGCCGAAATAGGCGCCGTGCTCGGCATAGTGCCAGCGATGGGCGATGGTCGCGCCGATAGGGTCGATGCAGATGTCGAAGCCGACGACGATGAACGCCGCGACGATCGGCATAGCGAGGGTCCAGAAGCGGTCGCCGATGCGCGAGGGCTCTCCGAGAATCATGTTGGCGATGATCCAGGCGAGGTAGCCGGCGCCGGAATAGATCGGTCCGATCATCAGCGGCACATTGAACAGGCGCGGCCCGAGGCTCGGGCCATGGGTATAGAAGCCAAAGGGGAAGCCGGTCGTGATGCTGAGATTCTCGTAGATATTGGCGATGACCAGCGTAATCACGCAGAACGCGATACTGCCGCCCCAGCCGTAGCGCCGCGCACCATGAGCCAGCGCGAACACGGCGGTCACCCAGATCGCCCAATCCCCGGCATGGGGAAATTTCGGCGAGAAAATACCCAACAAGGTACAGGCGATCCACACCCCGAAGATCGCCAGGCTCAGCAACTGGCCCATCGGACCGGCTTTATCAGTCATCATCACTCCCCCAGATCGGCGTCGATTGGCTCGCGCCCCTTTTGCGCGGTATTAATGGCCTGCGACGCCCGCGTCTGCAACGTTCGCATGCTATGAGGCCGGTTTGATCGAATTCGACAGCGTCACCAAGTCCTTCTCCGGCCACCGCGCGGTCGACGACCTCAGCCTGACCATCGCTGCGGGTGAGCGCGTCGCGCTGATCGGGCCGTCCGGCTGTGGCAAGTCGACCCTGCTGTCGCTGCTGGTTGGGTTGGTCGTCCCCGATGCTGGCCGCGTGCTGCTCGACGATGCCGTGCTGTCGCGAGAGAGCATCGTCGCGGCGCGACGACGCATGGGTTACATGATTCAGGATGGCGGCCTGTTCCCGCATCTGACGGCCCGTGAGAACGTGATCCTGATGGCCGGCGAACTCGGCTGGCCGAAACCGCAACAGGCCGAGCGGCTCGCCGAACTCGCTGCACTGACCCGGCTGCCCGCGGCGCTGCTCGATCGCTACCCGGCCGAACTCTCCGGCGGTCAGCGCCAGCGCGTCTCGCTGATGCGGGCGCTGATGCTGGATCCCGACCCGATCATCCTCGATGAGCCGCTGGGCGCGCTCGACCCGCTGATCCGCGCCGATCTCCAGGACGAGCTCCGTGACATCTTCGCCCAGCTCGGCAAGACCGTGCTGCTCGTCACCCATGACCTCGCCGAAGCCGCCTTCCTCGCCGAGCGCATCGTGCTGATGAATCGGGGCCGCGTCATCCAGACTGGCGGATTCGCCGATCTCGTCGAGCGCCCGGCCGATCCCTTCGTCACCCGCTTCGTCCGCGCCCAGGATCGCCGCCTCGCCGGGGAGGCTTCCTCGTGATGCCCCGGGTGATGGCACTCCTGCTCGCAATCGGCCTCAGCCTGACTTCTGCGGTCGCGGCGACGCCCGAGCTCGTGATCGGGTCGAAGAAATTCACCGAATCGGTGATCATCGGCGACATCGCCGCCGATCTCGCCCGCTCGACCGGGACCGCCGTCACGCACCGCCAGGAACTCGGCGGCACCCGCATACTGTGGGACGCGCTGCAGGCCGGGGCGATCGACCTCTATCCCGAATACACCGGAACCCTGATCCACGAGATCCTGGCCGGCGAGAACATCCCGGACGCCGCCGCGCTCGACGCCGCGCTCGCCCGGCGCGGCCTGCGGATCAGCCGCTCGCTCGGGTTCAGCGACACCTACGCACTCGGCATGACGGCCGAGAACGCGCAGCGCCTGAACATCGCAACCCTGTCCGATCTCGCCCGCCATCCCGAGATTCGCTTCGGTCTCAGCAACGAGTTCCTCAACCGCGGCGACGGCTGGCCGGGCCTGCGCGCCGTCTATGGTTTCCCTGCGCGGACGCCGACCGGCCTCGATCACGATCTCGCCTATCGCGCGATCACCTCCGGCGCGATCGACGTCATCGATCTCTACACCACCGACGCCGAGATCGCGGCCAACCACCTCGTCACCCTGGTCGATGACCGCCACTACTTCCCAGCCTACGACGCGGCGATCGTCTATCGCGCCGATGCCGCCGAGCGCCACCCGCAAGCGCTCGCCGCAATCCTCCGCCTCGAAGGCGCGATCGCTACACCTGCCATGATCGCGATGAACGCCGCCGCCCGCATCGACCATCGCGACGAGGGCGATATCGCGGCCGGTTTCGTCCGCGACCGCTTCGGCCTGGCCGCCCAAAGCCAGTCCCAAAGCCTCCCCGCCCGCATCCTGCAACGCACGATCGAGCATCTGAGCCTGACCCTGATCTCGCTCGCCGCCGCCATCCTGGTCGCAATCCCGCTCGGCGTGTTTGCCGCCCGCAATCCCCGGCTCGGCCGCGGCGTCCTGGCCGCGACCGGAATCGTGCAGACAATTCCCTCTCTGGCCCTGCTGGTCTTCATGATTCCTCTGCTCGGCATCGGTGCCAGACCGGCGATCGCGGCACTGTTCCTCTACAGCGTGCTGCCGATCCTGCGGAATACGGTGAGCGGCCTCACCGGCATCGCGCCCGGCTTACGCGCCTCGGCGATCGCCCTCGGTCTCACCCCCTGGCGACGGCTGCGCCGCATCGAGCTGCCGCTCGCCCTGCCCGCGATCTTCGCCGGGATCAAGACCGCTGCCGTCATCAATATCGGCACCGCGACCCTGGGCGCGCTGGTCGGCGCCGGCGGCTACGGCCAACCGATCCTGACCGGTATCCGGCTCGATGACTTCGGATTGATCCTCGAAGGCGCGGTCCCGGCTGCGGCGCTGGCGCTGCTCGCCGAAGCCGCGTTCGATCTCGCCGAGCGTCTGGTGACGCCGCGCGGCCTTCGCCTGGAAGCCGGCACCGGCGTCTAGCCGATCAGGATCGCGCGGAAATCATTGACGTTGGTCCGCGTCGGCCCGGTCATCACCAGATCGCCGAGCGCCGCGAACAGGCTGTAGGAATCGTTCCCGGCCAGCATCTGCGCCGGGTCGAGACCGAGCGCCCGCGCCCGGGCCAGCGTATCGGGTGCGATCACCGCCCCGGCATTGTCCTCGCTGCCGTCGATGCCGTCGGTATCGGCGGCGAGCACGTGGATGCCGGGCTGACCGTCGAGTGCCAGCGCCAAGGCGAGCAGGTATTCGCAATTGCGGCCGCCGCGCCCGCTGCCGGTGACGGTGACGCTGGTCTCGCCGCCGGAGAGAATGACCGTCGGCGTGCCGGTCCTGGCAACCTCGCGCGCGAGCGCGGCATGCTCGCCGGCGACGACGCGCGCCTCGCCCTCGAGATCGTCGCCGAGCATGAGCGGCGCGTATCCTGCCGCCCTCACCGCCTCGGTCGCCGCGAGGAAAGCTGCCTTGGCTGTCGCGACGACCTCGGTGGTCACACGGGCGAAAGCAGGGTGATAGGCCGGCGGGGTTTCCGCCGCAACGCTGGCAAGATGTCGAGCGACGGTTATCGGCACTGCGATCCTGTAGCGCGCCAGGATCCCCGAAGCGTCCGCCGGGCGCGTGGCATTGGCGATCGTCGGCCCACAGGCCACCACCGCGGGATCGTCGCCGGGGACATCGGAGATCACCAGGTTGATGACCCGCGCCGGCTGGCAAGCGAGCGCGAGGCGACCGCCCTTGATCTCGGAGAGGTGCTTGCGCACGGTGTTGATCTCCAGGATCGTCGCGCCCGAGCGCAGCAGCGCGCCGGTGACCGCGCGCTTTTCCGCGAGCGTGATCCCGGCCGCCGGCCGCACCAGCAGCGACGAGCCGCCGCCCGAGGCGAGGCAGATCACCAGATCATCGGC
>CAIUCF010000476.1 GCA_903897565.1 uncultured Rhodospirillales bacterium
CTCGCTCAAGACCTTGGCGCCCTCGTTGACCATTGCCGCGAGAATCCGGCGGTGGATCTGCTCCGCGGTGAATTCGCGCGGCCGAATCTGATGGTCGCGGCGGTAGCTCTCGATCAGCGCCGTCGTGGTCGGATCGACGCTCTTCTTGCCGGACGCGTCATAGGCGTACCAGCCGGACCCGGTCTTGCGCCCGAATCGACCCAACTCGCAGAGCGCGTCGGCAATCGGAATGTAGCGCTCTCCCGCCGGCCTTGTGGCAGCGCGGCGCTTGCGCATCGACCAGGCGATATCGAGCCCCGACATGTCGGAGACGGCGAACACGCCCATCGCAAACCCGTAAGCTTCGAGCGCGGCGTCGATCTGCTCCGGCGAGGCGCCCTCAGCGATCAGGTATTCGGCGTGACGGCGATAGACGGCGTAGATGCGGTTGCCGATGAACCCGTCGCAGACCCCGGCGACAACCGGCTGCTTGCCGAGCTTGCGCGCCAGCGCGACGCCGGTCGCCAGCACCTCTGGTGCGATCCGCGCCGGCCGTACGATCTCCAGCAGCTTCATGACGTTGGCCGGGGCGAAGAAATGCAGCCCGATCACGTCCCGCGGCCGCGACGTGACATCGGCCATCGCCTCGATATCGAGATAGGAGGTGTTGGTGGCGAGGATCGCCCCCGGCGCCGCAATCGCGTCGAGCCGGCGGAAGATGTCCTGCTTGACCGCCATGTCCTCGAAGGCGGCCTCGATCACGAGATCGACATGGGCGAGCGTCGCCCAGTCGGCGGTCAGGGTGAAGCGGGCCAGCCGCTCGGCCATCACCGCTTCGGTCAGCCGGCCGCTCTGGACCTGACGCTCATAGATCGCGCGGATCCGGGCGAGACCGGCCGCGGCGGCGTCCTCGTCACGCTCGACCACGGTGACATAGAGCCCGGCATCGGCCATCGATACGGCGATGCCTGCGCCCATGGTGCCGGCGCCGATCACGCCGCAGCGGGCGTAGGCGCGCGGGATGACGTCGTCGAGACCGGGAATCTTGGCGGCCTCGCGCTCGGCGAGGAAGAGGTGGCGCAAGGACCGCGCTTCTTCGCTCTCACGCAAGGTGAGGAAGGCGGCGCGCTCGCGGGCCTGGCCTTGCGTGAAGCTGCCGTCGCGGGACGCCCGGATCACCCGGATCGCCTCGGCGATGGCAGGGACGCCCCTGGCGGATTTGAGCGCGGCTTTGGCGGCCTCGTCCTCGGCGGCGGCATCGCCTGCCGGGATCGCCAGGGCGGAGACGACGCGCTTGAAGGCGCTGGGTGCCGCCGCGATGGCGGCCTCCAGCACGTCGCCCTCGGCGACCTGGTCGAGCAGGCCGAGGGCTTTGGCCTCCGCGGCTTTGACGATCTTGCCGTCGCAGATCAGGGCAATGGCCTTGGCAACCCCGACCAGACGCGGCAGGCGCTGCGTTCCGCCCGCGCCGGGGATAATCCCGAGTTTGGTCTCCGGCAAGCCGAGACTGGCGCGGATCGAGCCGAGACGCAGGTCGCAGGCAAGCGCGATTTCGAGCCCGCCGCCGAGCGCCGGGCCGTCGATCGCGGCGATCACGGGCTTCGGCACGCTTTCCACCGCGGCAACGACGTCGGGCAGGAACGGCTCGTCGGGCGGCAGATCCATCTCGCGCAGATCGGCCCCGGCGATGAAGCGGCGCTGCCCGCCGCTGATGATGATCGCACTGACACTGCTGTCGGCGCCGAGCTCGCGCATCGCGGCGACCAGCCCAAGCCGAACGGCGCGCGACAAGGCGTTGACCGGCGCGTAGTCGATGGTGACGACCGCGACCGCGCCGTGGCGGCTGATCGTGACCGGGTTGGACGCTGCCTCGGCCATGGTCAAACCCGTTCGATCAATGCGGCGATACCCTGGCCGACGCCGATACACATGGTCGCGATCGCGCGCTTGCCGCCGCGCACTTCCAGCGCGCTGACCGCGGTCATCGCGAGACGGGCGCCCGAAGCGCCGAGCGGGTGGCCGATGGCGATGGCGCCGCCATGCGGGTTGACATGGGCGGCGTCATCGGGGAGCCCGAGTTCGCGCATCACGGCGAGCCCTTGCGCGGCGAAGGCCTCGTTGAGTTCGATCAGGTCGATCTCCGACAATTTGAGGCCGTTCTTGTCCAGCAGCTTGCGCGTCGCCGGGAACGGCCCGATGCCCATGATCCGCGGCGGCACGCCGGCCGAGACCATCGAGACGAGGCGGGCGCGCGGGGTCAGCCCGTATTTGCGGATCGCATCCTCGGAGGCGACGATCAGCGCGGCGCCGCCGTCATTGACGCCCGAGGCATTGCCGGCCGTCACCGTGCCACCCACTTTCTTGAACGGCGTCTTGAGCGCCGCGAGCTGCTCCAAGGTGGTGTCGCCACGCGGATGCTCGTCGACGGAAACGAGGGTCGTCGACCCCTTCTTGCCCGGCACGCTGATCGGCGAGATCTCGCGGGCGAAGAAACCTTCGTCCTGCGCCGCCTTGGTGCGCTGCTGCGAGCGCCACGCGAACAGGTCCTGGTCCTCGCGGGAAATCTTATAGTCCTCGGCAACGTTCTCCGCCGTCTCCGGCATCGAATCGACGCCGTATTGCGCCTTCATCAGCGGATTGATGAAGCGCCAGCCGATCGTGGTGTCGAAAATCTCGGCCTGGCGGGCGAAGGCTTCGGTCGCCTTGGCCATGACGAAGGGGGCGCGGGTCATGCTCTCGACGCCGCCGGCGATGATCAGATCGGCATCGCCGCTGCGGATCGCCCGAGCCGCGAGGCCGACGGCTTCAAGGCCGGAGCCGCACAGCCGGTTGACGGTGACGCCGGGAATCGTGGTCGGCAAGCCGGCCAGCAGCAGCGACATGCGGGCGACGTTGCGATTGTCTTCGCCGGCCTGGTTGGCGCCGCCGAAGATCACGTCGTCGACGGCGTCCCAATCGATCCCGGCATTGCGATCCTTGAGCACGCGCAAGGAATGGGCGCCGAGATCATCGGGCCGGACATCCTTGAGCACGCCGCCGTAGCGGCCGATCGGGGTGCGGGTGAAATCGCAGATATAGGCGTGCCGCATCGTCTTCTCCGTAACTTGATCGTCGAGCCTGGGGCGCATCGCCGGCCACGCCGGACCGGGGCGAATGGGTTCGCCCATCCCTACTCCCTTTACACGCGGGCTTCAGCTTGCTTCTTGACAGGATCGCCTCTTGACGCAATTATTGACCGATCATTCGGTGAATTCAAGAGGCTTGTTGAAGCCCTGTTGGGAGGAAAGAATGGAAAAATCATTGCTCGTGGATCGCCATGACGGCTGGACCACCCTGACCCTGAATCGCCCGGATCGCCTGAATTCGTTCAACATCGAGCTGCACAAGCAGATCGCCGCGGCGTTCAACGACATCGCCGATGACGAGAGCTGCCGCGCCGTGGTGCTTACCGGCGCCGGCCGCGGCTTCTGCGCCGGCCAGGACCTTTCCGACCGCGCCGGCGTCGAGGGTCCGATCGATCTCGGCGCCACGCTCGACGCCTGGTACAACCCGCTGGTCCGCCGCATCCGGTCTTTACGCAAGCCGGTGATCTGCGCCGTCAACGGCGTCGCCGCCGGCGCCGGGGCCAATCTCGCACTGGCCTGCGACATCGTCATCGCCGCGCGCTCGGCCAAGTTCCTGCAGGCCTTCGCCAAGATCGGCCTGGTGCCGGATTGTGGCGGCACCTATTTCCTGCCCCGCCTGATCGGCGATGCCCGCGCCCGCGCCCTGATGATGCTGGCCGAGCCGATCACCGCCGAGACCGCGGAATCCTGGGGCCTGATCTGGAAGGTCGTCGATGATGCCGTGCTGATGGAACAGGCCGGCGCCATGGCCGCCCATCTCGCGACCCAGCCGAC
>CAIUCF010000477.1 GCA_903897565.1 uncultured Rhodospirillales bacterium
CTCCAATCGAGTAATGTGATTTCTGTCCATTGTCGGTTAGCGAACCGATTCCAGAGCTCCTCCCGTATATCGTTATTATTTGTGCCATCCCCGGCAGTGCAGAAGAACCGGCCGGGTACCGGCATCACCGGGAAGCTTGCCGAGACGAGCCTCACGAGATCGTCGTGCACGCCTGATGTCATCCTACACCTTTCCCCGTCCCTGGCGTTTGGTAGGCGGCCCAACTCCTACACCGTCGCCCGCGACTCGAATCCCGCCGAGCCGTCATCCAGCGCCGGCAGCTTCACCACCTCCGTCACCCGCGCGGCGGGCGGCCCAATCTGGCAGTGCTCGGTGAAGCCCTCGACCGCATCGGGTTCGCCGATGCAGAGGATCTCGACGCTGCCGTCCTGGCGGTTACGGACCCAGCCGCGCACCAACCAGCGCCGCGCCAGGCTCAGGGTCCAATAACGATAGCCGACGCCCTGGACCCTACCATGGACGAGGATGCGCTGGGCGATCTCGGTCATTCACCCCGCCCGGCCCGGTGGAGGGCCATGAAGCGGGCGCCGTCGGCGATCTCGGCGCGGATCGCGGCCAGGCGTTCCGCCGCCTCGTCGTCGACACCCCAGCGTTCGGCCTGGAAATCCTCGTCGAGCAGCGCGGCATCCGCCGCCGTCTTACCGTCGATGCGCTGGTCCCACAGTGCGAGTGCCAGCACCAGCGAGCCCATCAAGCCGGTGAGATCGGCCACGGCCGTGAGATCGAGCAGATCGAGCGCGGCGACCGCGCGGCCCAGCGCCTTTGTGCTGGCTTCCGGCTGGGGAATCGCGACGATGCCATGAGTGACAAGCAACGGCGCGTCAAAACGCAGGGTCGCCCAGTCGAGCAGCGGCTGCCACAGCGCCGCCTGTCTGGCTTCGAGTTCCACGGGAAGCTCGGCGCGATAGCACAACAGGTCCGAGTTGGCGTAGGCCGACGTCCCCGCGATCACCTCCTCGCGCCGTGTCGCCACCCGGTCGATCGCGGTGGCGGCGAGTTTCATCAGCTGCATCGAGGCCAGCTTGATCTCATCCTCCTGCGCCTGCCACTCGGCGGCGATGGCTTCGGCGAGCGGTAGGGAGTCGAGGATCATCGGCCGCTTGCCCGGCGTCTTCAGGGTCTTGCCGTCGAGGGTGACGGCGAAGCCCTCCGCCGTCTGCGCCACGCCCGAATTGGCATAGAAGACCTTCATATCTTCTAGAGATCCAGCTCGGCGAACGGATCCTCCGACGGTTCGCGCGGGAAGCCGAGGAACTCCCAGGTCTCGCGCATATGCGGCGGCAGCGGCGCGGTGACGTGGAGCACCGAGCCGTCCGGGCGCTGCAGCTCGATCGAGCGGGCGTGGAGATGGAGCTGGCGGCGGCCGCCCAGCCCTTCGATATTGGCCTTTTCGCCGCCATACTTGCCGTCGCCCAGGATCGGCGTGCCGATCTCGGCGCAATGGACGCGGAGCTGGTGGGTGCGGCCGGTCAGCGGCAGCAGGGCGACCCAGGCGGCGCGCTGCGCCAGATTCTCGACCACCGAGTAATAGGTGATGGCGTCGCGGCCGTCATCCTCGTCGGCGATCACCTTTTCGCGGTCGCCGGTCATCGCCTTGGCGATCGGCAGGTCGATCTTGCCGCGATGCGGCTTCGGCACCCCGGCGACCACCGCCCAGTAGATCTTGCGCGCCGTCTTGTCGCGAAACGCCTTGGTCAACCATTGCGCGGCCTTGGTGGTGCGCGCCAGCAGGATCACGCCGCTGGTATCCTTGTCGAGGCGATGGACCAGTTTCGGCCGCTCGTCGTAATCGAACATGAAGGCGTCGAGCATGCCGTCGAGATGCTTGGTCGTGCCGGTGCCGCCCTGCACCGCAAGCCCATGCGGCTTGTCGAGCGCGATGACGTCGGCGTCGCGATAGAGGATCATCTTCTTGAGATCGGAAATCTCGTGCGCGGAAAGCGGCTTGGGCGCCCGCAGCGCCCCACTCGGCTCGACGGCCGTCAGCGCCGAATCGTCGAGCGGGGGCACGCGGACAACCATGCCCGGCTCCAGGCGGGTCGCGCCCTTGGCTCGGCCGCCGTCGACACGAACCTGCCCAGTGCGCAACAGCTTCTCCAACCGGCCATGGGTGAGGCCGGGGTAATGCCGCTTGAACCAGCGGTCGAGCCGGGTTTCACCCTCGGACTCGGTGACCTCGACGAGTTGGACGCCACTCATATTCGTATTCCTTCGTTCATTCTGTCGTGGCTAGAGCAAGATGATTTCGGGTCGACCCGAAATCTGAATCTTGCTCTAAACTATATGTTTAGAGACCGATTTACCGATCAGGTTTTGGCAACCTGATCGGATCGGGCTCTAGCGCGTGCGTCGCAGCTTGTCCCAATAATCCAGGCGCTTGCGGATCTCCCGCTCGAAGCCGCGATCGATGGGGTCGTAGAAGCTCTCCCGCGCCATGCCGTCGGGGAAATAATTGGCCCCCGAGAAGCCATAGGGCGCGTCGGGGTCGTAAGAGTAGCCCTCGCCATAGCCCAGATTCTTCATGAGCTTGGTCGGGGCGTTGAGGATATGGGCGGGCGGCATCAGCGAGCCGGTCGCCGCCGCAGCCTTGCGCACCCGCTTGTAGGCGCGATAGGCGCCGATCGATTTCGGCGCGGTAGCGAGATAGATCACCGCCTGTGCGATCGCCAGTTCGCCCTCGGGCGAGCCGAGCCGCTCATAGGCGTCCCAGGCGGCGATCGCCTGGACCAGGGCGTTGGGATCGGCGAGCCCGATATCCTCGGTCGCGAAGCGGGTCAGCCGGCGGATGATGAACAGCGGATCCTCGCCGCCTTCGAGCATACGCGCAAACCAATAAAGCGCGGCATCGACATCGGAGCCGCGCAGCGACTTGTGCAGCGCGCTGATGAGGTTGTAGTGCCCCTCCTGCGCCTTGTCATAAAGCGGCGCGCGACGCTGCACGGTCTCCATCAGCGCAGCGGTATCGAGCCGCGGCGTGTCAACCGGCATGCCGGCCAGCACCTCGATCAGGTTCAGCAGATAGCGGCCATCGCCGTCGGCCAGCGCCAGCAGGGCCGCCCGCGCATCGTCCAGTAAGGGCAGCTTGCGCCCGAGCTCGGTCTCGGCGCGCGCGATCAGATCGTCGAGCGCGGCGTCGTTGAGTCGCTTCAGGACGAAGACCTGGCAGCGCGACAGCAGCGCGCCGTTGAGCTCGAAGGACGGGTTCTCCGTCGTGGCGCCGATCAGGACGACCGTGCCGTCCTCGACATAGGGTAGGAAGCCATCCTGTTGGGCACGGTTGAAGCGGTGAATTTCGTCAACGAACAGCAGGGTCCCCCGCCCACCCTCGCGGCGCTTGCGCGCGGCGTCGAACACCTTGCGCAGATCGGCAACGCCGGAGAACACCGCGGAAAGCGGCTCGAAGGCGAGTTCGGTGGCGTCGGCGAGCAGCCGGGCGATCGTGGTCTTGCCGCAACCCGGCGGTCCCCACAGGATCAGCGAGGCGAGATGGCGGGCCGCGACCATCCGGCCGAGCGGGGCATTGGGCGCGAGCAGATGGTCCTGGCCGACGACGTCGCCCAGGATTTTGGGCCGCAGACGCTCGGCGAGCGGGCGCGGCTGCAATTGGTCGAGCAAGCCGCTCATCGCGTACGCGCGAAGCTGGGCACGCCTGCCCGAGGGCGCCGCGGGACCGAAAAGTGGGGATACGAAGGATCAACCATATCGGCGTTCAGTCTAAGCGACGCGCCGGTCTGGCACCAGAGCCCCCGAGGGGGCGGCGCGGGTCGGTTGAGCTTCCCGCGCGGCGCCGTATTTCCTGTAGCGAGAAGTAAGACGGCCGTTAGGCCGCCTCCTGCTCCTCGGCCTTCGGGCCGCTGTCGAGGCCCTTGGCTGCCGGATCGCGATCGACCAGCTCGATCACCGCAACCGCCGCCGCGTCACCGAAGCGGAAGCCCGCCTTGAGGATGCGGACATAGCCGCCGGGACGGCCGGCATAACGGGTCGCCAGGGTCGTGAAGACCTTGTCGGTGATCTTGGTGTCCTGCAGCTTCGCCAGAACCTGGCGACGGCTGTGGAGGCCACCGCGCTTGCCGAGCGTGATCAGCTTCTCGACGATCGGACGCAAATCCTTCGCCTTCGGCAAGGTGGTCTTGATCTGCTCGTGCTTCAGCAATGCCAGCGCGAGGTTCTCGAACATGGCCTTGCGATGGGCCGAGGTGCGGCTGAACTTCCGGCCGCTCATTCCGTGACGCATGATACTCTCCTAGGTGCCCTTAACCGCCGACGAACCGATCAATAGGGTTCTTCGAGCCGCTTGGCCAATTCCTCGATGTTTTCGGGCGGCCAGTTGGAGATCTCCATGCCGAGATGGAGCCCCATATGAGCCAGTACTTCCTTGATCTCGTTCAGAGACTTGCGGCCGAAATTCGGCGTCCGCAGCATTTCGGCTTCGGACTTCTGAACCAGGTCGCCGATATAAACGATGTTGTCGTTCTTCAGGCAGTTGGCCGAACGGACCGACAGCTCGAGTTCGTCGACCTTGCGGAGCAGGTTCTTGTTGAACGGCAGCTCGGCGGGGCGCGACTCTTCGGTCATCAGGCGCGGCTCATCGAAGTTGATGAACAGCTGCAGCTGGTCCTGAAGGATGCGGGCGGCCAGCGCCACGGCATCTTCCGGGGTGACGGCGCCGTTGGTCGTAACCTGCATCGCCAGCCGATCGTAATCGGTAACCTGGCCAACGCGGGTCGGCTCGACCTTGTAGCTCACCCGGGTGACCGGGCTGAAAATCGCATCGACCGGAATCAGGCCGATCGGCGCATCCTCGGGACGGTTCTGCGAGGCGGCGATGTAGCCCTTGCCGGTCTCGACGGTGAATTCCATCGTCACCTTGGCGCCCTGGTCGAGCGTGCAGATCAGATGATCGGGGTTCATGACCTCGATATCGTGGCCGGTCTCGATCTGGCCGGCGCGGACTTCGCCCGGGCCGGTGACGCGCAGGCGCATCCGCTTCGGACCGTCGCCGGTCATCCGCAGGCCCATGCCCTTGATGTTCAGGACGATGTCGGTGACATCCTCGAGCACGCCAGGGATCGAGGAGAATTCGTGGAGCACGCCTTCGATCTGGACCGCCGTCACGGCGGCGCCCTGCAGCGAGGACAACAGCACGCGACGCAGGGCGTTGCCGAGCGTCATGCCGAAGCCACGCTCGAGCGGCTCCGCAACCACGGTCGCGTAACGCGCCGAGTCGTCGCCCGGCTCGATCTGCAACTGCTTAGGCTTGATCAAGGCTTGCCAGTTTTTCTGAATCACGGATGGAACCCCATACCGAACAAGGCCGACCGGATCGCGCGGCGCGCCAGGCGGACGTTAATGGATGGACAGACCGGACGGGCCAACCCGTCCGGCGGCTCAGACGCGACGGCGCTTGGGCGGCCGGCAGCCGTTATGCGGGATCGACGTGACGTCGCGGATCGAGGTCACGGCGAAGCCAACGGACTGCAGAGCCCGCAGCGCCGATTCGCGCCCTGAACCCGGACCCTTCACTTCGATCTCGATGGTGCGCATGCCGTGCTCCATCGCCTTGCGACCCGCGTCCTCGGCGGCAACCTGAGCGGCATACGGCGTCGACTTGCGCGAGCCCTTGAAGCCCTGGGTACCTGCCGACGACCAGGAAATCGTGTTTCCCTGCGCGTCGGTAATCGTCACCACGGTGTTGTTGAACGACGCATTCACATGCGCCACACCCGAGGTGATGTTCTTGCGCTCGCGCCTGCGGATGCGCGGAGCAGCGGCTGCTGGTTTGGCCATAAAACCGGTTCCTTAACTATCGCTATGCCTGATGGCCGCGCCAGATTACTTCTTCTTGCCGGCGATCGGCTTCGCCGGACCCTTGCGGGTACGAGCATTGGTATGGGTACGCTGACCGTGAACCGGAAGCCCCTTGCGATGGCGCAGACCACGATAGCAGGCGAGGTCCATCAAACGCTTGATGTTCATCGCCACGGAACGGCGGAGGTCGCCCTCTACCTGGAATTCCCGATCGATCAGTTCACGGATACGGAGCACTTCATCGTCGGTCAGCTCGTGTACCCGGCGCTCAGCCGGAATACCCACGCGTCCGCAAATCTTCTCCGCGCTCGTCGGACCGATCCCATGGATATAGGTCAGGCCAATCTGCACCCGCTTCTGGTTCGGGATATTGACGCCAGCAATACGCGCCACGTCGGACACTCCTAAAAAAGCTACGCGACCGATCGCCCCCATATTCGGAAAGCATCGGATCGACCGAGGTCGCGCAGTATATTGATTAATGGATTACGGTCAACTCGAAAGCGACCGCAGATGAGTCATTCCGCCAGAATCGCCTCGATTTGCCGGGTCACGTCGTCGATGGCGGCCATGCCATCGACATGCCGAAGGATTCCCTTGCTCTTGTAGTAAGGCAGGATCGGCGCCGTCTGCGCATGGAACTCCGCCAGGCGCTTCTGCATCGTCTCTGCACGGTCGTCTTCACGGCGGATAAATTCGGTGCCGCCGCAAACGTCGCAGACGCCGTCCTTAGCGGGCTTCTTGAAGCTGTCATGGTAGCCTTGGCCGCATTTGGCGCAGGTGAAGCGCCCAGCGACTCGCTCGACCATCACCGCCTCGTCGACCACCATCTCGATCACCGAATCGAGCTTCCAGCCGAATTCGCCGAGCATCTTGTCGAGGGCCTCGGCCTGCGGCACCGTGCGCGGGAAACCGTCGAGGATGAAGCCCTTGATGCAGTCGGGCTGCTGAATGCGATCCCGAATGATGTCGATCACGATCTCGTCCGAGACGAGCTTGCCTTCGGCCATCACGGCCTTGGCCTTGAGCCCGACAGGGGTCCCCGCCTTGACCGCGGCGCGCAGCATATCGCCGGTGGAGAGCTGGATCAGTCCCCGCGCTTCTTCGAGCCGCTTCGCCTGGGTGCCTTTGCCAGCACCCGGTGGTCCCAATAGGATGATTTTCATCCGCGCCTACCCCGTAGTTTCGACTTCTTGATCAGGCCTTCGTATTGATGTGCGAGCAGATGAGAATGGATCTGCGCCACGGTGTCCATTGTGACACTGACCACGATCAGGAGGCTAGTACCACCGAAGTAGAACGGGACGGCGTAATGGGAGATCAGAATCTCGGGCAGAATACACACAACGGCAAGGTAGGCGGCACCGATCACGGTCAGACGAGTCAGCACGTAATCCAGGTAATCCGCGGTATTCTTACCCGGCCGGATGCCAGGAATGAACGCGCCAGATTTCTTGAGATTTTCGGCATTCTCGACCGGATTAAAAACGACCGCCGTATAGAAGAACGAGAAGAACACGATCAAGGCGACGTAGGCGACCATGTAGAGCGGCTTGCCATGGCCCATATAGCTGGCGATTCGCGCAAGCACGCCCGGCGCCGAGCCAGCCGTGCCCTGGAATCCGGCGATTGTCGCCGGCAGCAGCAGCAGCGACGACGCGAAGATCGGCGGAATCACGCCCGAGGTATTGAGCTTGAGCGGCATATGAGTCGATTCGCCGCCGAACACCTTGTTGCCATGCTGGCGCTTGGGATACTGCACCAACAACCGGCGCTGCGCCCGCTCCATGAACACGATGAAGGCGATCACGCCGACCGCCATCGCCAGGAACAGCAGGATGAACGGCGTCGAGATCGCGCCGGTGCGGCCGAGTTCCAGGGTGCTGGCGAAGGCGCGCGGCAGATTGGCCACGATGCCGGCGAAGATGATCAGCGACGTCCCGTTGCCGACGCCGCGGGCGGTAATCTGTTCGCCCAGCCACATCAGGAAGATGGTGCCGCCAACCAGGGTGATCATCGTCACCAGGCGGAAGGCGAGCCCGGGCTCGATCACGGCGGCGACGTTGCCGGCATGGAGCCCTTCGAGGCCGACGGCGATGCCATAGGCCTGGACGATCGCCAGGCCTACCGTGCCGAATCGGGTATATTGATTGAGGCGCTTGCGCCCGCTCTCGCCTTCCTTCTTCAGCGCTTCGAGCTGCGGCGAGACCGCGGTCAAGAGCTGCACGATGATCGAGGCGGAAATATAGGGCGTGATGTTCAGGGCGAGAATCGTCATGCGGCTGAGCGCACCGCCCGAGAACATGTCAAAAATACCGAGGATACCGCCGGCCTGATGCGAGAAGATCTCGGCGATCGCGGCGGGATCGATCCCGGGCAGCGGGATATAGGTACCGAGTCGGTACACCAGCAGCGCGGTCACGGTGAACCAGATGCGCTGCTTGAGCTCGGTGGCCTTCGCGAAGGCGCCGAGATTGATGCTGGAAGCGAGTTGTTCGGCGGCAGACGCCATGCGATCGGGTCCCTTGGCGGACGAAGTGGCGACGCTAATAGCGCAATAGTGACGACGGTAGCGTTAACACAGTTGGGGCCTCCCCGAGGAGAGGCCCACGATCCTGCGTCAAACCGCCGCTATTCGGCGGCGGCTTCGGCCGTCTTCTTGGTGCTGCGGATCGTCACCGAACCACCGGCCGCTTCGATCGCGGCGATGGCGGCGGCCGACGCGCCGACAACCTCGATCTTGAGCGCGGTCTTGATCGCGCCCTTGGCGAGCAGTCGCACGCCGTCGCCGAGCTTGGTCAGCATGCCGAGTTCGATCAGGCTCTCCGGCGTGACGATGTCGCCCGCCTTGAGCTTGCCGGCGGCAACAGCCTTCTCGAGCCGTCCGGTGTTGATCACCTGGTAATCCAGCTTGAAGATGTTGGTGAAGCCGTGCTTCGGCATCCGGCGATGCAGAGGGGTCTGACCGCCTTCGAAGCCATTGATGGCGACGCCGCTGCGCGCAGTCTGGCCCTTGCCACCGCGGCCGGAGGTCTTGCCCTTGCCGGAACCGATGCCGCGACCGATCCGCTTGAACTTGTAATGCGCGCCCGGATTGTCGGAAATTTCGTTGAGCTTCATCTTAATCTATCCTCAAGCGCCCGAGAGCGCCCCCGATGGGGCGCCCCAAGGCATCTCCTTAACACTACTCGCCGGTTTCGACCCGCACCAAATGCGCGACCTTGGCGATCATCCCGCGCACGGCCGGCGTATCTTCCAGCTCGCGCGTGCGATGCAGCTTGTTCAGACCCAGGCCCTTGAGGGTCGCTTCCTGCTTCGGAATGCGGCCGATCGGGCTGCCGGTCTGGGTGACGATGACGGTCTTCTTGTCGCTCATGACCCGTTATCCTTAAACCGCTTCGACTTCGCCGCGGCGGCCGATCAGATCACTGACCTTCTTGCCACGACGGGCGGCCACGGAGCGCGGGTTCACCACCCGGCTGAGGGCTTCGAAGGTCGCCTTGATCATGTTGTGCGGGTTCGAGGTGCCGACCGACTTGGCGACGACGTCCTGGATGCCCAGCGCTTCGAAGATCGCGCGCATCGGGCCGCCGGCGATGATGCCGGTACCCTGGGGTGCGGCGCGAACCACGACCTTGCCGGCGCCGTAATGGCCTTCGATGTCGTGATGCAGGGTCCGGCCTTCCCGCAGGGGAACGCGGACCATGCCACGACGCGCGGCCTCGGTCGCCTTGCGGATCGCTTCCGGCACTTCACGGGCCTTGCCCGTGCCGTGGCCGACGCGGCCCTTGGAGTCGCCGACGACGACGATCGCGGCGAAGCCGAAGCGGCGTCCGCCCTTCACGACCTTCGCGACGCGATTGATGCCGACGAGACGTTCGACCAGTTCGCTTTCCTCACGGTCGCGCGGCTGCCGATCGCCTCCCTCGTTACCCCGTCCACGGCGGCTGTTGCCGCCTTCGCCCGGTGTCCGTGCCATATTCTTACCTCGGCCCCCTTAGAATGACAGTCCGGCCTCGCGGGCCGCGTCGGCCAGGGCCTTGACCCTGCCATGGAAAATGTAACCGCCGCGATCGAACACGACGCGAGTGATGCCCGCCGCAACGGCGCGCTCGGCCACCAGCTTGCCAACCGCAATCGCGGCGGCAATGTCGGCGCCGGTCTTCAGCTCGCCCTTGAGGCCCTTGTCGATCGAGGACGCGGCGACGACCGTACGGCCGCCGGCATCGTCAATGACCTGGGCGTAGATATGCTTCGAGGACCGGAACACGGAAAGACGGAGGCGATCGCCTGCGGTCTTGCGGATGCGCGAGCGGACACGTTGTTCGCGGCGCGCAAATAGGGTCTTGGGTGTCTCCATGATTCCGATCCTTACTTCTTCTTGCCTTCCTTGCGCCGGATCGTCTCGGTCGCGTACTTGACGCCCTTGCC
>CAIUCF010000478.1 GCA_903897565.1 uncultured Rhodospirillales bacterium
CGCCGCCCGACACGATCGAGCGCATCAAAGCGCGGCACTACGAGTGCTTCATCGAAGACCATGAGTCGCTGCCGTGGACGCCAGGCCGCTGCGCTGGTTACGCCGGTCGGTCGCTGCACCTGATGCGCTGCAAGCGAAAGGATGGCTACGGCCTGGGCAGCCTGTTCTGCCGGCAACATGCAAAGGAGCATCGGAAATGACCCGCTTCAACGATCAGTTCTGCGAGACGCCATACGAACGGAATGAACGGCGGAGAAAAGCGCGGCATCAACAGGCGCTCGCGACGCTTCACGGTCTCATTGTCGATCTGTCGGCTGGCCTTGCAGACGAAGGCCCGGATTGGTCGCTCGATGGCTTTCTGGCACTTCGCAAGCGTGTTGCCAACGCGTTGCCCCCGGACAAGTGCCCTGACTGGCTCAAGCCCTACCGCGATCCGCCGATGGTGCAATCATGACCCCGCCGCCGTGGCGCCGGGCAACGAGAGGAGGATGGGATGAGCGAGGAGCTTAAGCCGTGTCCGTTCTGCGGTGCTGGCGCATTCGATATCCGGGAACACCGTCATGCGCCGACAATGGACGGCAGGCCACGCGACCCTATTTCGGTCGAGTTACTTCATTGGTGTCAGGCGAGTCCTGGTGTCATCGCGGCGGTTATACATTTCCGAGCACGCGACCGTGCGTCTGTTGTCGCCGCCTGGAACCGCCGCGAGACGAAGGGAGGGTAGTAATGACAGACGACGCACGGACCAAGCTGGTGGAGGAGTGAAGATGGACCGCAAGGAATATTGGCAGGAATGTCTCTCCGAGGCTGCGGACGAATGCGGGGCGTCGCTGACAACGGAGCAATTAGCCTATCTGGCGGGCGCTATCGACGGCGCGCACGAAAACATGGGCTTGGCATTCCACCATCCCGAGTCCCCTTATCCGTCGCAGATAGCGGACCTCGAAAAGCGCCTCAGAATTGAGACGGAAAAGGTTGTCTGCCCTCAGTGCAAAGGCCGCAGGGTTATCACCAGGCTAGGCGGTTACCATGCTTCGATAAGCCAGTGCTGGACATGCCTCGGCGCCGGACGGATATCCCCATGACAGACGACGCACGGATCAAGGCGGTGACAGAGGCGCTGCTGAAAAGCTGGGTTACGGATAACCCGAGTTACAGATGGTCTCCACCAATGTGCTCTTTTTTGGCGCAAGCGCGAATGCACACTGTTGCCTGGGACGCCCTGCGAGATTGGGACCGCGCGCACGACGCGGCGCAGGAGACAGGGGCGCGCGATGAAATCGAACGCTACCGTGCGGCGCTGGAGGAAATCGCAGGCGCGCATCTCGGCGACTGCCCCGCTTCGATGGACGAGGTTGATTTCGCCCGCGCGCATAGCAGCCGTATTCGCCGGATCGCACGGGATGCTTTAATGGAGAAAAACAATGACGCAGGCTGAGCACGATTTGATGATTACGCTGGCGCTCGTGGTTCGCGGGCTCGCGTCACCGGATGATCAGCGGCTCATCGACCGCAAGCTGGCCGCGTTGCAGGCGGAACACGACACGGCGCAGGCGGAGCGGCAGTCGATTGAAGCCCGGTTGACGGCGCTTGAAGAGAACTCACATCCACCGATCGACCTTGCGCCAGCGATTGCGGACATTTTGGGATCGTCGGGAATGGTGGTGCCAGCACCATCGGTTGCCGCCCCGTCGCTGACGGAGGAGGAGATCGTCGAGAAGAACGATGCGCCGACCATCGTGAAAAGCGGCGTCATGTGGGCGATCAAACGCGAGAAGGGGGTTGTCGAAATCGAGCACGAGATCGACGAAGATCTGCGCCGGTTTCGATTCCCGACTCGCTTTGCTGAAGGCGAGTTCGAAGGGCGCGCTATAAGTCAGGGTTTGCGGCAGCAGCCGCCTGATCCGACCGCGCTCGATCAGCGGCGCGGCGTAGTGCTCTGGCAGGTAGCCGAGATACTCGCCGGAAAGGATCAGCCGCGCTGCGGCCTCCATCGAGTTGACCGTCGCGCTCGCCCGCTCGGGATGAAAACTCCGGATGTCGCGTGCGCCCCAATAGCCCCGCGACACGAGACGCTGGCGCTGGACCAGTTCCATCGTCACGTCATCCGCGGGCAGCCCGAACAAGGGATGGCCGGCCCCGCAGTAGAATCCGTGGCTTTCCTCGTAAAGCGGAACATAAGTCAGTCCCAACAGGATCTTGGGGAAGCTGCCGATCGCCACATGTATACGGCCCTCGTTCAGCTCGCGCAGCAGCTCGTTCGGCGGGCGCATTTCGATCGAGACATGGACATCTCGCATCGAGCGTGCGAACCGCGCCAGCACCGTGTCGAGCGGTGCCTGAGCATCGCCGATCGTGTTGTCGACGAGGCCGATCGCGAGGCTGCCGCGCACCAGCCCCCGCAACGAGCTGGCGCGCAAATTGAAACCATCGATGGCGCCGAACAGCTTCTGCGTCTCGGCGAAGATCGTCTCGCCATCCTCTGTCAGGCGGAACCCGGCGCGGCCGCGCTGGCAGAGTTTCACCCCGAGCCGGGTTTCCAGCGCCGCGATCTGGTTGCTGATCGTCGAGGCGCCGATGTTCAGCGCCGTCTGCGCGCCCGTAAACCCGCGCGCCTCGACGACGGCGGCAAAGACCCTGAGCAGCCGCAGGTCGATGGTATCGAGACGTGGCGCTATGGCGTGCCCCCGGCTTCGAGATGGCACCCCGGCACCCGCCGGCCTTCGAGATAGGCCTCGATGACCTGACCGAGGCGCGCGCGGCCAAAGCTCGGGAAATGACCACCATGGACCACCGTAACCGGCAGCGACCCGAGGCGGCGCAGCGAGGTCTCGTAGTCACCCAGATCGGAATGGTAGGCGTCGTCGATCAACGGCCCGTCATAGACGAGGTCGCCCGACAGCAGGGTCCCGGTCCGGGCTTCCCATAAGGCGATCCCGCCTGGAGAGTGACCTGGCGTGTGGATCACCTCGAAGACGCGATCGCCGAGATCGACGACATCGCCGTCCTGGAGTACCCGGGTCGCCGCGGCGGCCTGGACCTCATAGCTCGCGGCATCCCATCCGGGCGGCGTCGCCTCGAACATCTCGTCGGTGGCGTAACGATCCGACAGCGTCCACGCGCGCCGCGGCTCGGCGAGGATAGCGGCCTCGGCGGCATGGACGGCACGCGCGGAAAACTCGTGATGGCAGCCGATGTGATCGAAATGGATATGGCTGGCGACGCAGAGCAGCGGTCGCTCGGCCACGAGCG
>CAIUCF010000479.1 GCA_903897565.1 uncultured Rhodospirillales bacterium
ATCGTCGGCGTATCGAATTGATGAACAGCCTGTTGCTGTCGATGCCGGGCACGCCGGTAATCTATTACGGCGATGAAATTGGCATGGGCGACAACTACCATCTCGGCGATCGAAACGGCGTTCGCACGCCGATGCAATGGTCGCCGGATCGCAACGGCGGCTTTTCCCGCGCCGATCCGGCCCGGCTTTATCTTCCCACTGTCCAGGATCCGGTCTACGGCTATCAATCGATCAATGTCGAGGCGCAGAGCCGGACGGTGTCGTCGCTGCTCAGCAACACAAGACGGCTGATCGCGGCACGGCAGACCGTGCAGGCATTCGGCCGCGGCACCCTCGATTTCCTCTATCCCGCCAATCGCAAGATCCTGGCCTATCTGCGGCGCTACAAGGATGAGGTCATCCTGTGCGTCTTCAACCTGTCGCGCTCGGCGCAACCCCTGGAGCTCGATCTTGAGCCCTACAAGGGCCGCACGCCGATCGAATTGCTGAGCCGGTCGGTATTTCCGGCGATTACCGAACGCCCCTACGTGCTGACACTCCAGGGCTACAGCTTCATGTGGTTCTCGCTGATCGACGCCAGCCAGGCCACCGCCGCCCTGATTCCGCAGGAGCCAGAGCTGATGCCGGAATTCGTAACCCTGGTCTCGCCGCGCGGCTGGAAGGATCTCCTGGCAGGCCGCGATCTCGACGAGCTGACGGAAAACGTATTGCCACTGTTCCTGCCCAAGCAGCGCTGGTTCGGTGCCAAGGATCGCGCCATCCGCGACGTCGCCCTGGTGCGGTCGGCCGAGCTGCGTTCGCCGAATCCGGGCCCGCTCGACCAGGACGGCTGGATGCTGCAGACGACCGAGGTGCATTTCAAATCCGGCGCGTCCGAGCGATATCTCCTGCCCCTCGGCATGATGTGGGGCGGCGCCGGCGCCGGGGTGCTGGCACCCTTGCTGCCGCAGACTCTCGCTCATGTCCGCCGGGCGCGCGACACCGGGATTCTCTACGATTCCTCGGGGCAATCCGGTCTGACCCTGACGCTGCTCGCCGGTATCGAGGCGAACGCAACGATCGCTTGCAGCCCGGGCGGCGAGCTCCGTTTCCACAAGACCAAGGCATTCGGCGACGCGGTGTTGCCGCCGAACCCGGTGATAACCCGGATCGGCGCGGAACAATCCAACAGCTCGATCCTGATCGACGCGTTCGGTGTCTTCAAACTTTACCGCCGCCTCGAATCCGGCATTCATCCCGAGATCGAAATGGGCCGCTATCTCGCCGAAGTCGCCCAATTCTCCGGCACGCCACCGCTGCTGGGTACCATCGAGATGGTCGACGAGGCGGGCGCGACCACGGCGCTGGGCGTGGTGTCCGCCTATACCCAGAACCAGGGCGATGCCTGGACGTTGACCCTGGAATATCTGCGGCGGTCATTCGAGGACTGGCATCGCCAGGACGTGCTCGACGAGACCAAGCATGACCCGCATTCGTTCTTCCTGACCCTGGCGGCGCGGCTCGGCGAACAAACGGCGGAACTCCATATCGCCCTGTGTCCCGACGAAGAAAGCGATCCGGCCTTCACGCCCGAGCCGGTCAGCAAGGATGAGTTGGAAGGATGGTGCGCGAGCGTCCGCCAAGACGCGGAGCGGATCGGGCGACGGCTCGAAGACTGGCTGCGGCACCAGAGCGATGCCGGTGACCTCGGGCTGCAGGACAAGGTCAGCCAGCTGCTGTCGTTGCGCGAAACGCTGTTCGGGCGGATCGATGCGGTCTCCGCCATGGCGCCGCAGCTCGTCAAGACCCGGTATCACGGCGATTTTCATCTCGGCCAGGTCCTGGTCGTCGAGAACGACTTCCGCATCATCGACTTCGAGGGCGAACCGCGACGGCCGATGGAAGAGCGGCGGCAGAAACATACCCCGCTGAAGGACGTCGCCGGGATGCTGCGGTCGCTCGATTACGCCTCCGACGCGGTCATCCGTAACGCGGTCGACCTGCCGGCAACCGATCGCGTCGACTTCCAGCGCTTCTGCAGCGATTGGCGCGCCCGCACGGCGCGGGCCTATTTCGAAGCTTACGAAACGAAGGTGACCGGTACGCGATTCTGGCCCGCCGGCAAGGGCCAGGCGCGAGGGCTCCTCGGCCTGCTGATCATCGAGAAGGTGCTCTACGAAATCGGCTACGAGCTGGCCAACCGGCCGGCCTGGCTGACCATTCCGATCGACGGATTGGTTCGCCTGCTGACCCACAAACCGGAAGGTTCGGGCAATGCAGATGCTTGATAGTCGGAACACCGACGCCTGGATCGACGGGGTATTGTCGGCGAGTCTGGCGGACCCTTTCGGGGTGCTCGGCATGCACGATACCCCTGATGGCGTGGTGATCCGTTGCTTCCTGCCTGGGGCGACGGTGGTCGACGTGGTCGATCGTCGGACTGGAATCGCCCTGCTCGCGCTCGCCCGCGTGAGCGCTGAAGGGGTATTTAGTGGGGCTTGGCC
>CAIUCF010000480.1 GCA_903897565.1 uncultured Rhodospirillales bacterium
AGGTTGGTCTCGGGATCATAGGCCGGCCCGTTCCATTCGGCGCCGCCCACCGATCCGGGGCAGAAATGCACGGCCTTTCCCGTGGCGAAACTCTTGTCGGCATTTTCGACGCGGGTCACGGGGTTGCGATACAGCCGGGCGTCGCTCGCGAGATCGAAGCCGTAGAGATGGCCGTCCTTGGGTGCGACCGACAGCAGCTTGCGGCCGCCGGCTGTCTGGAAGATCCCCGGCGCGCTGGAGACGTCCCAGTCATGCCAATCGATCTGCGAAATATCGAAATGTTTCCTGTAGGCGCCGGTTTTGGCGTCGAGGACGACGACGGTTCCAGAAAACAGATCGTTGCCCTTGCGGGGTCCGGTTGCAAAATCCGGCGCCGGGTTGCCCCCGGGGATGTAGAGAAGCCCGGTGCTCGGATCGAGCGTATAAGACGTCCAGGTTGCGCCGCCGGTGATCGGGGTCGCGGCGGTATTTTTCCAGGAAGCCCCGTCAAGCGGCGACGCACCTTGCGGTCCCCGGGTGACATCGTTCGCGGCCCTCGGCACGAGATAAAACTCCCAGACGATCTTGCCCGTCCTGGCGTCGAGCGCGTACATCCGGCCCTTCACGCCCTTGACGTCGCCGCCGGCATTGCCCACGAACACCAGCCCGTTCCAGGCGATCGGCGCCGCCGGCACGGACTCACCCTTCTTCACATCGGCGATGACGGTCTGCCAGAGCCGTCTGCCGGTCTTGAAATCATAGGCGATGACGCGGCCATCCTGGGTCCCGCGAAACAATGCGCCGTCCATGTAGGCGGCGCCGCGATTGACGCCCTGCGGCGAGGCCGGCGTGTAGTCCTCGTGAGTCCGCCAATTCTCGTGGCAGGTGCTCGGGTCGATGGAGAAGATATCGTATTCGGTGACCGCGATCAGCGCATCGTCGATCTCGAGCAGGCCGGAATTGAAGCCGGTGTATTGCCCGGTATCGTAGGTGCACAGCACCTTCATCCTGCCGACATTGCCGCGATCGATCTGCCGCAGCTCGGAGAAGCGGTTCGAGGTCAGCGTCTTGTTGTAGCTCGGCCAATTTCCCGGCGCGGCGCCCGGGGTCTCGTCAGCGGGCAAGGGCGCCAACGCGACGGCGCGCGTCACGGCGGGCCCGGTCGCGGCGATCTCGGTCGTCAGGGTCCCGGCTGGCGCCGACAGGTAGCGCACATAGTTGATCGCCATCGCCACGATCGGCACCGCCTGGTTCCAGTTGAAATAGACCAAGCCGCCGACGATCAGCCCGACCGCGACGATCGTGCCGAGAATGATGGAAATCGCCTTCATGGTCCTGATCCGATCGCTATGGCAGGGGACGACGCCCCCTGACCCCGACCGAGAACCCGCCATGAGGGCTCTGGGTTCCTGACCATGGATTGCCGCGGGATCGCGGCCGCTACCGCCCCTTCCCCAGATGCCGCCGCATCACCGAAATAATCAGGTCCCGCCGCTCGTCCAGCCGGGTCGTCGGGCCGCCGACGCCGATGCCGAGGC